>JANPFV010000071.1:0-25755 GCA_031423615.1 Candidatus Omnitrophota bacterium | reverse complement strand
TTGGGTCAAATCGGGGTTGCGAGAGGGATTCTTCAGCTGTTAAAAAGTTCTTTCTTTAGGCTTTAGCGGTTCAGGCTAAGAAAATTTGTCAGCGTTTTCATGTCAATCCGTGCGCATAAAATCCTAAGTAGGAATTTGGGTGTTTAAAGAGACCTTTACAAACAGAAGCGGCAGGTTATAATACCGTTTCAAATTTTAAAAAAGGAGTTGTTATGGAAGCTGTTATGATCAAAGGTTCAATGAGTCTTATCGGCGCGGGTTTGGCCGCCATCGGTGCCGGGATCGGTATCGGTTTAGTTGGCGCCGCTGCGATCAATGGTATTGCCCGCCAGCCGGAAGCTGAAGGGACCTTATTAAAAAACATGATTATTGCCGCCGCGCTTATTGAAGCTCCGGTATGGGCGGCCATCGTCTTTTGCTTACAGAATGCTAAATAAAAATGGCTAACCAACATTCGACCGAAATTGCAACTCCTCTGACCCCGGCTTCAACTGCGGCCAAAAACGATTCCCTTTTGGCCCCGGAAATTGTTTTGGTCCTCTTGACATGGTTTCTCTTTTTTACGTTGTTGGCGGTCTTAAAAAAGTTTGCCTGGAAACCCATTTTAAAAATTCTCGATGAGCGGGAAAATAATATCCGCATCGCGGTCGAAGAAGCGGAAAAGACCCGCGAGGAATATTTACGCATCGCAGACAAACGTAAGCAAATTTTGACGGAAGCTGATAATCACGCGAAAGAAATCATAAACCTCGGCCGAGAAGCGTCGGTCAAAAATGCCAAACTGATCGAAGCGAAAAGCAAACAGGAAGCGCAGATCATTATGGAAAATGCGCACCGCGAAATCGATGCTGAACAAGAGAAGGCTGTTGCCTACTTAAGAGAAACCAGCGCCAATGCCGCAGTCGAACTGGCCGAAAAAATTTTGCGTGAAAATCTCGACGCTGAAAAACATAAGAAAATTATCAATTCCCTAATCGAAAAAATTTGATAGCAGGGTCATTCTATGAAATTCGGTTTACAAAGCACCGTGGCGAAAAGAATCAGCCGCCGTTATGGACAGGCCCTTTTTAACCTATCGATGGAAAGAAAGGATATCGAAAAAGTTTACACCGATGTCGTCTTTCTTACCGAAATGCTTGATTCCTCGGCGGACTTGCGGGGATTCCTCGCCAATACCCAATATGCCGCGGAACTGAATGAATCGGTTTTAAAGGAACTTTTCAAAGACCGTGTCGGACCCAAAACATTTGATTTTTTATTGTTTCTTGTGCAAAAGGGCCGTCTGAATATTTTAAGTGAAATCCTCCGCGCCTTTAACACACTCTATAATAAAGGTCATAAAATCGCCCTGGTCCAAATCACCAGCGCTGCGGCGCTTTCCGACGATCAGGTTAAAGCCATTTGTCAAAAACTGGAAAAACGCTGGCAGCACACCTTTATCGCCCAGACGGCGGTCAATCCGGATTTGATTGGCGGTTTTCAAATCCGTTCTGGGGATGAAGTTTTAGATTTCAGCATGAAAAACCAATTGGAAAATTTTCGTCGGCAAGCCATTAAATCATAAGATAAGGAATTCGGCATGACAAAAACATTACGACCAGAAGAAATTTCTACCATCCTGCAAAAGCAGTTAGCGGAATTTAAAGCCACGGTTTCGGTCTATGAAACAGGAAAAGTCTTAAGCGTCGGTGACGGGGTGGCCCGGGTGTTTGGTCTGCGCAGTGTCATGGCGGGAGAACTTGTTGAGTTTTCTAGCGGAGTTATGGGCATGGCGCTGAATCTCGAAGAAGACAATGTGGGTGTGGCGATTTTTGGCGAAGATAAAAAAATCAAAGAAGGGGAAGAAGTCCGCCGCACTCAAAAAATTGTTTCTGTCCCCGTAGGTAAAAGTCTCGTCGGGCGTATTGTTGACGCGCTGGGAAATGCTATTGATGGTAACGCACCCATTTTCACAACTGATTTTCGTCCCATCGAAGTCAAGGCCCCCGGAATCATCGAACGCCAGAATGTGCACGAACCTCTCGAAACCGGGATCAAGGTTATCGACGCTTTAACGCCCATCGGACGCGGGCAACGGGAGCTCATTATTGGCGACCGCAAAACCGGAAAAACGACCCTCGCCATTGATACCATCATCAATCAACGCGGCAAGGGCGTTTACTGTTTCTATGTCGCCATAGGACAAAAACGTTCCACGGTCGCCCAAATCCATGAGACCTTGCGAAAATACGGGGCCATGGAATATACGACGATTGTAGCCGCGACCGCTTCCGACCCCGCACCTATGCAATTTATCGCCCCTTACTCCGGAACGGCCATGGCGGAATATTATCGCGACAGTGGGCAACATGCTTTGATCATTTATGATGATTTAACCAAACAAGCCCAGTCCTACCGCCAGCTTTCTCTATTATTACGCCGTCCGCCAGGACGGGAAGCTTATCCGGGTGATATTTTTTATCTTCACAGCCGATTGTTAGAGCGGGCTGCCAAAATGAATGACGTGTTAGGAGCGGGCAGTTTGACCGCTTTGCCCATCATTGAGACCCAGGCCGGAGACGTCACGGCCTACATTCCCACCAATGTTATTTCCATTACCGACGGCCAAATATTTTTGGAAACCGATTTATTTTATTCCGGCCAGCGTCCCGCGATCAATCCGGGTATTTCCGTTTCCCGCGTCGGCGGTGACGCCCAAATCAAAGCCATGAAACAAACGGCCGGATCTTTGCGTCTGGACTTGGCGCAATATCGGGAAATGTCGGCCTTTTCGCAATTCGCCTCTGATCTTGATGCCGCTTCGCGCAAACAATTAGACCGCGGCGCCCGTTTGATGGAAATCATCAAACAAGGTGCGCACGAAACCATTCCCATGCTTAAGCAAGTCATGATCATTTACGCCGGGACCAATGGTTTTCTCGATGATGTTCCCAAGGACCGGGTTAAGGCCTTTGAAACAGCTTTATTCGAAGCGCTGGATACGACGTACAGCGATTTTATGGAGAATTTTAAAAAGGCTCCCGGGATCAATGACGATCTCAAGGCGCAAATAAACAATATTATGATCAAGGTGAAAAGCAGTTTCTTACAAAAATTCTAAGGCTTATTTTTAAGCGTTAGAGAAAAAATTTTTAGCAAAGAAAATTTCATTTTATGCCGTCGAACAAAGAATATAACGTCAAGCTCAACCGGTTGAAGAATACGCGCAAAATGACGCGGACCATGAAACTGGTCTCGATGAGCAAACTCATCAAGGCCCAGGAAGCCCAGCGCCGCGCCAAACTTTATGAAAACCGGCTCAAAGACTTGATCAGCCGTTTAGCCGCGACCCTCAATGTCACCGCCCATCCTTTGATGCAGGCCGGGAGCAAGAACAGGCAGGCTTTGGTTTTGCTGGTCACATCCGACCGCGGTTTGGCGGGAGGTTTCAATAATAATTTGATCCGTTTTATCAATGCCTGGATCATTCAGAACAAAACGAATTATGAAAAAATCAATTTCAGTTTTGCCGGTCGAAGGGGTTTTATGTTTTTTCGCAACCGGCACGACGTTAAAAACAATTACCCGGGTGTCACCGCAAAGCCGGATTTCACCAATGCCAAAAAAATGGGTGAGGATTTAGCCGAGGTTTTCTTAAGCGGGGAATATTCCGATATTTTTATCGCCTACAACCGGTTTAACAGTCCGCTGTCCCAAACACCGGTCATCGAAAAAATCTTGCCCGTTGAATCCAAACCGCTTTTATATCCTAATGAAAAAATACCGTCCGACTATATTTTCGAACCACCCGCGGAAGAGGTGCTTTCTTTCTTGGTGCCAAAATATTTGTATTTCACAATTTATTATTTGCTTTTAGAAAATTCGGCGGGCGAACATGGTGCGCGTATGACGGCGATGGAAAGTGCCACCAAGAACGCCGAGGATCTGATCGACCGTCTGACCCTCCAGCGCAACCGCGCCCGTCAGGCCGCGATCACCGGGGAACTCATGGAAATCATTGCCGGCGCCGAAGCCCTTAATCAATGAAAGGATATCCCTATGGCTAACACCGCAGAAACCAGTGGAAAAATCAATCAAATCATGGGAGCCGTCATTGACGTTTCCTTCCCGGAAGGGAAGTTGCCGCCGATTTTTTCAGCCCTTAAAGTGACCAATCCGGCCATCAACAATATCCCTTGGAATTTGACTCTCGAGGTGGCCCAGCATTTGGGAGAAAACACCGTGCGGACGATCGCTTTGGATACGACCGAAGGTTTGACCCGCGGGGTGGAAGTCCAAAACACCGGCGAAGAATTATCCGTTCCCGTGGGAGAAAAGACATTGGGACGCGTTTTAAACCTTCTGGGCGAGCCCATTGACAATGCCGGACCGGTCAATGCGGAAATGCGCTTGCCCATCCACCGTCAAGCTCCAGAATTTAAAGACCAGGACACATCCGATACCGTTCTTGTTACCGGGATCAAGGTCATAGATCTTTTAGCGCCTTATCGCAAGGGCGGGAAAATCGGTTTGTTTGGTGGAGCCGGCGTCGGTAAAACCGTTTTGATTCAGGAATTGATCCGCAATATCGCTACCGAGCACGGCGGTTATTCTGTTTTTGCCGGTGTGGGAGAGCGGACCCGTGAAGGGACGGCTTTATATAAGGAAATGAAGGAGTCCGGAGTTATTGCCAAGACATCCTTGATCTTCGGACAAATGAATGAACCGCCCGGGGCGCGTGCGCGTGTGGCGTTGTCCGCGCTGACCATTGCGGAATATTTCCGTGATGAAATGCGTCAAGACGTTCTTTTATTTATCGATAATATTTTTCGTTTTACCCAGGCGGGAGCCGAGGTTTCGACATTGCTGGGCCGCATCCCATCCGCGGTGGGTTATCAACCCACCTTGGGTACGGACATGGGCGAACTGCAAGAGCGAATCACCTCGACGAAGAACGGATCGATCACCTCCATTCAGGCCATTTATGTTCCGGCCGACGATTACACCGATCCCGCGCCGGCGACAACTTTTGCCCATCTTGATGCGACCACGGAATTGTCCCGCCCGATTGCGGAGCTTGGTATTTATCCCGCCGTTGATCCTTTGTCATCCAGTTCAACCATTTTGACTGCCGATAGCGTGGGCGAAGACCACTACACCGTCGCCCGCGGGGTCCAACAAATTTTACAGCGCTACAAAGAATTGCAAGACATCATTGTCATTCTCGGTATGGATGAACTTTCCGAAGAGGACCGCTTGACCGTCGCCCGCGCCCGCAAAGTGCAAAAATTTTTATCGCAACCTTTTCACGTTGCCGAGCAATTCACCGGCCGGGAGGGACGTTACGTTTCTCTCGAGGACACCATCCGGTCTTTCAAGGAAATCCTCGAAGGCAAACATGACGCCATTCCCGAACAAGCCTTTTATATGGTGGGAAAAATAGAAGAAGTTATTGAAAAAGCCAAAACCTTGACCGCATAATGAAAACTTTCAAGTGCACATTTATTACCCCGCAGGGCAGTCTTTTTGAAGGTGAGGCTCAGGCCGTTGTCGCTCCCGGGGTCGAAGGCCAATTTGCCGTTTTAGCCGGACACATGCACATTGTGGCAGTTTTAAAAGCGGGGCTTGTTAAAATCAAATTCGAAACAACCCAACATTTTTTTGTCATTGATTCCGGTGTGCTGGAAGTCGATGGCAACCACGACGTCATCATCCTCGCGGATAAGGCTCTTAAAAGCACCGGCACGGACATTCAAGAAAAACTTATGGAACTCGCAAGCACGGCCCCTTAATGACATGGAAAATGATTCTCAATTAAAAAAAGACGAACCGCCAGCCGAGGAGAGATCCTTTTTCGGGATCATTATCCACTCCTTTTTTGTCATTCCGTTTTTCATCGCCATGGCGGCTGTGGTCCTTTTCGCGTCGATCCACTGGCTGACCCGCGAGAAGCTCACCGCCTACGATTATCTGGAGCAAGTCAAAGTGGGCGGTTTGACCAAACGCTGGCAGGCCGCTTTTGAACTTTCCAAAATCCTGGCCAACCCCAAGTTGATCCCCACGGAACAAAAATTCCTTGAGCAAATGAAGGACGCATTTAAAAATTCCCAAACCGATGATCCGCGTGTGCAACAGTATCTCGCCTTGGCCATGGCCAAAACCGGTAATCCCGCTTTTCTCCCAACCTTAATTGCGGGATTAAACGGCGTAAAAGCAGAAAATCAACGCACAATCATTTACGCGCTGGGACTGCTAAAAGACAAAAATGCTGTGCCGGTCCTTCTGCCTTATCTTGACAGTCCCGATGGAAGAATCCGTTCGATGACGGTGGCCTCCTTAGGAACGATTGCCGACAATACCATAACCCCCGCTTTAAGAAAAATGTTACAGGACCCCGAACCCAACGTCCAGTGGGGGGCCGCCGTATCGCTGGCCAATTTCAAAGACCCTTCCGGAAAAAATATTATAAAGAATTTGCTAAATCGAAATTATCTAGCACAATATAAAGAAATCGACAGCCAGGAACAGACCCAGGTTGTTCTCGAAGCTGTCCGAGCCAGCGGCATGCTCAATGACGCGGATTTAAACCAACAATTGCTTGAACTTTCCAAAACCGACGAGAGTATGCGAGTCCGTTCCCTGTCCTTGGCGGTTTTGGATAAAAGTAGAAATTTATGACGCAGCAACCGACATCCACACCGCCGAATCCTAATCTCAAACCCATTGCGGATCCTTTGCCGATGGATCGCCGTACTTTCATCAAATGGAGCGTAGTCGGCTGGGCCGCTTTTGCCGCGGTGATCGGCGGTTATGGCACCATGATTTTACGTTATCTTTTTCCCAATGTCCTTTTTGAACCCAAACAGGAATTCCGGGCGGGTCTCCCGGATGAATACCAAGTGGGGGAAGTTTCCGAACGCTGGAAGGATTCTTTCGGCACGTGGATTGTACGGGACCCCGAAAAAATTTATGCTTTGGCAACGATTTGCACCCATCTGGGGTGTACCCCGAATTGGATGCCTAATGAAGCCAAGTTCAAATGCCCCTGCCACGGCAGCGGTTTTTATGTGACGGGAATCAATTTCGAAGGTCCGGCGCCGCGGCCTCTGGAACGTTACCGGATTTTTTTATCCGACGACGGAGAAATTGTCGTTGATAAGACAAAGAAATTTCAACAAGAAAAAGGCGAGTGGAGCGATCCTGAGTCTTTCATAGCCGTTTAGTTTGTCATCTCTATTAGTTTGTCATCCCTGCGAAAGCAGGGATCCATTTAATATTGGATTCCCGTTTTCGCGGGAATGACATAAATACAAATACAGAGGAAACAATGTCAGATCAACCCAGCAAATTCGCAAAATTTTTAGATTGGCTTTCACGGACCCAATTCGCCAAAGCCATCTTTCGCACCGGCATTCCCCAAAACCGCCGTCAGCGCATGACGGTCATGCTCAACAATGTTTTTCTCCATTTGCATCCTGTCCGTTTGCCCAAGCACGCGGTCAAAATCAAATACACCTGGTGCATGGGCGGATTGTCATTTTTTGTTTTTCTCGTTTTGACCGTAACCGGAATCCTGCTCATGTTTTATTATCGTCCGACGGTGGAATATGCTTACGGCGACGTGATGGATTTAGCTGAACAAGTTCCCTTGGGTATCATGCGCGAAATCCATCGCTGGGGCGCCCATTTGATGGTCATTACGGTTTGGCTGCACATGTTTCGGGTTTTTATGACCGGTTCTTACAAACCGCCCCGCGAATTCAACTGGATCGTCGGTGTGATCTTGCTCGTTTTGACCATGCTGATGAGTTTTACCGGATATCTTTTGCCGTGGGATCAGCTGGCGATCTGGGCGATCACCGTCGGTTCCAATATGGCCGGCGCAACACCCTTTGTCGGGGCTTCGGGTCCGGGCTCGAACCTTTTGGCTTTGGGCGATGTGAATTTTATTACCAGCGCCAGTGATGCCCGTTTTGCGATGCTGGGAGGAAGGTTCGTCGGGGAAGGGGCGCTTTTAAGATTCTATGTTTTGCATTGTATCGGACTGCCGTTTGTTATTATGATTTTTATGATCGTCCACTTTTGGCGCGTACGCAAGGACGGCGGAATTTCAGGGCCGGTTTAATCTATGATAGACGAATTCAAACATATCGTAAATGTTCTCGCCCGGCCTTACATCATGTTTCCGGCCATGATCTTGGCCTTTGTTTTTATTTTTCCGGCGACCGACGGATTGATGAAAATCAACCGTCGCATGCGACTCCACAGGATGTGGACCAAAAAAGGCGGATTGATCATTTTTGCCGTCCTTTTGGCCGCATTTATTTTTGGTTTAACCGACCCCAACTTTCGTCTGATCGTGACCAAGCCGGACAATGTTCCTATTGTCGGGCTGATTTTTCTCGTGGTGTTTTTTCTTTGGCTGGCTTTAAGCCAGGCTTATGAAAATGACGCCCGCGCCGAGCAAGGGCTCAAACCCAACGAAGCAGAAGATGCCAAGGAAAACATTCTCGTCTGGCCGGATCTGGTTTACATCGAATTTATCGCCATGATTTTGATTTCCGCCTTGCTCATTGTCTGGGCGGTTTTTTTAAAGGCTCCTCTGGAACAGCCCGCCAACCCTACCGTCTCGCCCAATCCTTCCAAGGCCCCGTGGTATTTTCTCGGCCTGCAGGAAATGCTTGTCTACTTTGATCCGTGGATCGCAGGGGTGCTTTTTCCGACGGTGATCATGCTGGGCTTTATGTCCATTCCCTTTATTGACAACAACCGCAAAGGACTGGGATATTACACCTTTAATCAGCGCAAAATGGCGATTTCCATTTTTCTCTTTTTCTGGCTGATCCTCTGGATTTTTTTGATTGTCACCGGGACCTTTTTGCGCGGGCCCAACTGGAATTTTTTCGGACCATTCGAATACTGGGACATCCACAAACTGGAAGCGCTGACCAATATCAATTTGTCCGAAGTTTTTTACATGATTATTTTGCATCAACGCCTGCCCAGCAATATCTTGCTGAGAGAACTGCCCGGCATTTTGATTTTGTTGGCGTACTTTACTCTGACCCCGCTTATTTTGGCCAAGACCCTGCTTAAGGACGTTTATAAAAGTCTCGGGCCGTTTCGTTACAGTATTTTTATAATTTTTATGCTTTTAGCGGCGAGTTTGCCGATCAAGATGTTTTTGCGCTGGATATTTAATATCAAGTACATTATCGCAATCCCGGAATTTTTCCTTAATATTTAGAAGTGTCCTATGGGTCTCGACGAACGTCACTATAATATAACGACTCTCAATAAACTTTTTGCCCTTTCCGCCTTGCTGCTCTTGGGAACGGTAGGTTTCCTTTTTTTTAACGATTACTCCCGTAAATGGAAGGACTATCAAAACGATTTTCAGAATATGGAAATCGAAAAGACCCGGGTCAAATATGACGGAGAGATGGTTCGATTAAACGCCGATCCTGAATACAAGAAACTGCAAGACGATTTGAAAAAAGCCCATGACGCCTACAGCACCCAATGTTCCCCGGAGAAATTAAAGTCGGCTACTCAAGCAAAAAATGATTTGACCGCCAAAAGCGATATTATAAAACAACAATACCGGGTCACCAAGGCGCAGTTTGATGCCGCTAAATTCCATTATGAGGAAGATGCGGCCAATGAGCACAAGGACGTCAAGGCCGCCGAAAGCCATTATCAAAAGCTAGACCAGAAAACAAAAGAACTCAAACTCTCCAGTGAAAAAACCGACGCCGATTTAGCCGTCGCCAATAAAGCCATTGACGATTGCGGCATGGCCCTCAAGGAGATTGAACGCAAGGACCGTGCCTTAACCAAGAAGGCCGCTATTCTTTCCCGTAAATTGAAAAAAATCGATCCCAATGAAATGAGTTTGACCAATCGCGTGGCCAATCTGGTCCGTAATTTACCGGTTGTGGATTTGGCCAACCCGACGGTAAAAATCAACCAGGTCGTTTTAAAAGACATTCGCGAAGATCTCAACTTTTTGACCATGCCCAAGGTCGACCGCTGTACCACATGCCATTTGGGCATTGCCAATCCCGACTACAAGGATGCCCAGCAACCCTTGCGCACGCATCCCAATTTAGAGTTGTATGTTTCCAAAGATTCCAAACATCCCATCGAGGAATTCGGTTGTACTGTTTGTCACGAAGGGAATGGACGGGCCACAAATTTTACCGGTGCCGCCCATACACCATCGTCCCCAGCCCAAGCCAAAGAGTGGGAAGAAAAATATGGCTGGGAAAAATTGCATCATTGGGACAGACCCATGTTCTCGTCACCCACGGTTCAGGCGAGCTGTTTTAAATGTCATGCAGGACAGACCACCATTGCCGGTGCCGAAAAATTAAATTTGGGAATGAATTTGATCGAGCGTGCGGGCTGTTATGCCTGCCACAATATTGATAAATATAAGGAATGGCCCAAACCCGGTCCGTCTTTGATTCACATCGCCTCGAAAACAACATCGGAATGGAGCTACCTATGGATTTCCGATCCTAAGTCGTTTAGACATGCCACCTGGATGCCTTCTTATTTCGGCCAACCTAACAATAGCGACCCGGCTTCGGCGGCCCGTTCGCGGCAAGAAGTGCACGCCATTGTTCATTATCTTTTCAGTCAAAGCGAAGACTATCAATTTAAACCCCTGCCTACAGCCGGGGACGTCAAAAAAGGTGAGGAAATCGTTTCTTCCGTCGGGTGTTTTGGATGCCATGTGTTTGACCCCGGCAATTCCCGTCCTGTCCGCGACCGCGCTATTTTAAAACGGGAGCAGGGTCCCAATCTCATCGGGTTGGGAACAAAAACTTCCCCGGCGTGGATTTATGACTGGCTTAAAGATCCCCAGCGTTACCATCCGGGAAGCCGCATGCCGGATTTGCGTTTAAGCGACCCGGAGGCCGCGGACGTTGCCGCGTTTTTATCCCAGGATAAAAACTCCGCTTTCGACAAAAAATCAATTCCTCCTGTTGATGAAAAAGTCCTCAATGAAATTGTCCTCGGGTTCTTAAAAAAGACTTTGACCCAGAGCGAAGCACAAGAAAAATTAGCCAAGATGTCTCTCAAAGATAAAATGGCTTTCTCCGGCAAAAAACTTATTGCCCAGTATGGATGTTTTTCCTGCCACGACATCAAAGGTTTTGAAGGTTACAAACCTATCGGTACCGACTTAAACGAAGAAGGCAGTAAGACCACCGACAAATTTGATTTTGGTTTTGTTCAAATTGACCACAGCAAGGAAGCCTGGATCAACCAAAAAATCCGCAATCCCCGCATTTTTGACATTAAAAAAATAAAGGCCTCGGATGAAAAATTGGTCATGCCCAATTTTAATTTCACACAAGAAGAAACGGAAGCCATCGCCACCGCGGTTCTGGGATTAGTCAAGGAAAAGCCCGGCAAGATCAAGCCCCGCACTCCGGAAAACATCGCTCTGGAACGGGGCGAGCAAATCGTCCGCGAATTCAATTGCCAGGGCTGTCACATTATTGAAGGCGAAGGCGGCGCGATCAAAGACAGCGTCAATGACTGGCTGATCAAATATCAGGGCAAGGAAAAAGCCGAAGCCGAAAATATCGTTAAAACATTCAGTCCCCCCACTCTCAAGGGCATCGGCGCCAAAACCCAGACGCAATGGCTTTTTGAATTTATCCATCAACCGGAAATTGTCCGTCCCTGGCTTAAAGTCCGCATGCCCACATACAAATTCAACGCCAGCCATCTTAATGCTCTGGTCAAATATTTTAATGTTATGGATAAGGAAGAATTTCCGTTTACCGAACATGTCAATACGGCTTTGTCGCCGGAGGAAACCGTGGCCGCACAAAAAATGTTTTCGACGGAATATTTTGACTGCATGAAATGCCATGTCGTGGGTGACCGGTTACCGTCCGGGACCCAAGACACATGGGCTCCGAATTTGGCGTTGGTAGGAAAACGTCTAAAGCCGGACTGGCTGATTCGCTGGATCAAAAATCCCTCTGCCATTGATCCCACGACAAAGATGCCCACATTCTTTGACCCCAGTAATTATGCGGAATCCGGTCCTCCGGACATTTTAAGCGGTGATGAAGACGAGCAGATCCGCGTCTTACGCAATTACGTCATGTCCCTTTCCACCTTGCCTTTACCGTCTAAAGCAACACCCGAAGTCCCGGCTATCCTACCGGCCGTTGAAGCCACCGCACCGGAGTCGACACCGACATCAATGCCTTCGAACCAAACCGAAGAACCGCAAAAGTAATGCTGTTTAAAATTTCTTTTCTCACGGCCCTTTTGTTTAGCGCGATTTATCCTCTGAGCTTTTGGATCAGCGCCCACGATCCTTTAAAAAATAATTTTCACCGCTTTCATCTGGGATTGTCATGCTTTGTCCTGGGCGTGACCACCATTGTCTATGGGACCTCACCGATGGCGACTACCGATCATTTGATATCAATGCTCATTTGGATCATCGCGCTATTGCTGGTCACGGCGATCTCTTGGCACAAGGTTTCAGTCAATCCTATTGCTTTAACCGTTATTTTTGTCATTGGACTCATCACGATCAACAAAATTCTTAATTCCTGGATACCGGTTAGTCCCGTCGGAGTGTTGATGCTCACTCTCGGCGGAATGATATTTTGTGCCGCATTATTTGCAATGAATTTGGGTCACTGGTATTTAAATGTCCACGGTTTACCGCTGAACCATTTAAAGCGCGCGGTCTATGTTTTCTGGAGTTTGGTGGCCGTTCGAGCCATCTTTGATCTTTGTTTTATGTTTCAGCCCGTGATCTTTGTGCACGCTGAAGTGCCAAACATTGCAATGTTCATGCTGAGCATCGAAGGTTTTCTCATCATATTGGCTATTCTGTTCGGCACCATTTTTCCTTTAATCTGTCTCTATTTTGTCAAAGGCACGCTCGACGTCAAATCGACCCAAAGTGCAACCGGCATTCTCTACGCTATTCTTTGCGGCGTAGTCATTGGTGACATCACTTATAAATATTATTTCTTTAAATACGGCATTATCTTGTGAAAACCATTTCCTGGGCCTGTCCCCATTGCAAAAAAGTCGCCCTGGTTGAAGCGAAAGCTGGTGCTTTGGTTTGCCCGCATTGTCAGGAAGACTGCGGACGGGTGGATGATGAATATTTTCCGAAGGAATGCCCGCGCTGTTCCTGCAGTCAATTCTATCTTGTCAAAGATTTCAATCAGGGGTATGGTTGTTTGATTATGCTGATTGGCATCCTACTCGTTCCTCGCACCTATGGATTGAGTCTGCCCGCTGTTTGGCTTTTGGATTTATTTCTTTTCAAGAGAGTCCCGGCCGTTGTCAATTGCTATCTTTGCGGGGCTGAATTTCGCGGTTTTGAAATTCCAGAACATATCAAGCCTTTTATTCACCAGATCGGCGTCAAATATGATCGAAAGCGCAATTAAAAATTAAATTTTGTAACTTTTTTCTATCTCTCGCGTTAAACCCTACGAGAGACGGAGAGAGTAGCCTGTACCATCCCAAGGATGGTACAGGAAAAGTCCCGAGGGAAGAGTTAATAACCTGGCCAGGTTACAATAAGGAAATAATGGAACAATCTGACGACGAATTAATGAAACGCTTCGCAGGAGGCGACATGCCAGCGCTCGAGGGGATTTTTACCCGCTATAAAAAACCGGTGTTTAATTTTGCCTACCGCTTCTTGGCCAACCGCGCGGAAGCAGAGGACGTGGCCAGCGATGTGTTCTTGGCCGTTGTCAGCGGCCGTTATCACCATTCACCGCAAGCCAAATTTTCCACCTGGCTTTTTACGGTCACCCGCAATTCCTGCATTTCCCGAATTCGTTCCGGTAAGAAAATTTTTTCCATCTGGTTTAAGACCGAACAAGGGGAAAATCAGCACATGGACATCGCTGATGAATCCATGCCGGGACCGGATAATGCGCTCCTGAAAGAAGAACAGAGTGTCTTTCTGGAAAAGGCTTTAGCCCGTCTGCCATTAGGCCAGAGAGAAGCCATCATCCTTAAAGAATTCCAAAACATGCGTTATGAAGAAATTGCGACCGTGCTCAATTGTACACTGGCGAATGTTAAGATTTTGATTTTTCGTGGCCGGGAGAATTTACGCCGCGAGCTAAAAACTTCCGGCCTCGGGGAGGAAATGCAATGAACACTAACCATGAAGAATGGAAACAACTCGTTTCTGCATATATCGACGACGAATTATCGTCAACGGACAAAGACACCCTGCACAATCATTTGGTCGATTGTCCGGCGTGCCAAAAGTATTTAAAGGAACTCCAATCTCTCTCTCAGAATGTCTCAGCGTTAAATAATCAAACTCTCTCTCCGGATCTGGAACAGCGTTTAAACAATTTAAACTCCAGAACAGAGAGGTCTCCCATGAACAAAACAAGCCTTTGGAAAGTGACAAAAACTGTCGTCCCCGTGGTCGTCATCGCCGTACTCATTGCCTTGACCATGCAAATCTATGTTAAACGTGGCATTCAGGGAAGGATGAGAAGTGCTGCTGATGATATTGGCAATCAATATTCGGCCAATAATGGCAATAGGTCCAGTCTTGTTGCCCTAGGGACTGCGCAGCAAAAGGTTAATAAGAACGGTTCTATAACTTGGAAGGACACCGCGTCCACCACACAACCCTCTAGTCAAGTATTCAAAGGGGATGAATCTCGCAGTCGCAAACGAGCTGCAAACAAATTATTTAATGCATCCGAAGTCACCGAGACACAGCGTGGGCAAGATCCTGTTGCTTTAAAGGAAAAATATTGGGGAGCAAATAGTGGACAGATCCAAGACGGTGCCGTTGAAGAAGGTTATTTGCGCAGAGAGAACGATCAACGTGGGGGATTCATGGCTCCGCAATATCCCTACGCACCGGTCCAAGTGCAAGAATCCAACACCGAGCAATATGATCTGATCACTGAAAATGATTTTCACGATGTGACGGATGATCCCTTGTCGACATTTTCCATTGACGTCGACACCGCGTCTTACGCCAACGTCCGCCGCATGCTTAACAGCAATCAGTTTCCACCGCCCGACAGTGTGCGCATTGAAGAAATGATCAATTACTTCAAATACAATTATTCCCAACCGGGTTGGAACCAGCCGTTTTCCATTAATCTGGAACACGGATTATGCCCGTGGAACACCAGTCATCAGATTGTGCTGATCGGTTTGCAAGGCAAAAATTTAACCGAACAGCAAACCCCGCCCAGCAATCTGGTTTTTTTGATTGACGTGTCCGGTTCGATGAATGATGCCAACAAATTGCCTTTACTAAAAGAATCGCTCAAAATGATGGTGGCCCAATTGCGGCCGGAAGAACGCATTTCCATGGTCGTGTATGCGGGCAATGCCGGCGTTGTTCTTGATTCCACTCCCGGTTATAACAAAGGCCTGATTATGAACGCCATTGACAATTTGCAAGCGGGCGGGTCAACCGCAGGCGGGCAGGGGATTCACCTGGCGTACAACATTGCCAGAAAGAATTTCATCAACAATGGCAATAACCGCGTGATTCTCGCCACTGACGGAGACTTTAACGTCGGCGTCTCCAGTGATTCCGAGCTGGTGCGAATTATTGAAGAACAACGCCAAAGCGGCATCTTTTTAACCGTGCTGGGTTTTGGCACCGGCAATTTACAAGACGGCAAAATGGAAAAACTTGCTGATAAAGGCAATGGAAATTATTTCTACATTGATTCTCTCGATGAAGGCAAAAAAGTCCTTGTTGACGAATTGGGTTCAACCATTCTGACCATTGCCAAGGACGTTAAAATCCAAGTTGAGTTTAATCCCCAAGCGGTCAAGGCTTACCGCTTAATCGGTTATGAAAATCGCAAACTGGCTAATAAAGATTTTAACGATGACAAAAAGGATGCGGGTGAAATGGGCGCCGGGCATACCGTTACGGCATTGTATGAAATTGTTCCTGCCGGTTCCTGGGAAAATGCAGGCGGCAATGTCGATCCGCTGAAATATCAAAAGCAAACCGAAAAGAAATCTTTTTGGGGAAATTCTGACGAAATGATGACGGTGAAGTTGCGTTATAAAGAACCCAAATCCGAAACCAGCCAATTGCTCACCAAGGTTCTCAAGAACCCGGCCGGTATCGGCGGAAGCGGCTGGTTTGGTTCCAGCGACAATATCCAATTTGCTTCTGCCGTCGCTGAATTCGGCATGTTATTGCGTAATTCCTCTTATACCGCCAATTCGTCTTATCAAGCGGTCATTCAGCGCGCCCAAAATAGCGCCTACAATGATCAATATGGTTACAAGAATGAGTTTATCGGGCTGGTGCAAAAAGCGGCGAGTTTAGATAATCGTGCCCGCCCGCAAGTTCCGGTTTATCAACAACAGGTTCCGGTTTATCAGCAATATGAACAACCGCAAGGATACCAACAGAAATAGTTAAAATAGTAAGAAAATAGTGACAGGCACGATTAAAACCCGTTAAGATTTGAATCAGTGCCTGTCACTATTAACTAATAAGCTGATTATTGTGGCCTGTGTCCCAAAAGGAGCTGTTCCTATGACCATATGATCAGAAAAGACGCCATATTATTTACTCTTGCGGTGTTTGAATTGAGTACCAAACTTCTTTTAACGTTGAGAATTGAAACTTAGACAGTGACCCATACGAATCTATAAATTCTTATTTCAAATCGGATGAATATGGTAATATTTGTTAGTCAATTTAAACATCCCTCAATTCCCCGAACCTACCCCAAAACGCACGAAGGAGCCCATCATGGGGAAATTTACCAAAGACAAGCAGCAACAGCCATCAACTGCCAACATCGCAATTTTCAAAGGTCAACGAATCCGAAAAACACTTCATAACAATGAATGGTGGTTTTCGGTCACAGATATTGTCAACGTATTAACCGAAAGCGATGACGCAGGCGCGTATTGGAGAAAGTTAAAACAACGTCTTAACCAAGAGGGGAGTGAAGTCGTGACAAAATGTCACGGGTTGAAATTAATTGCTCCCGACGGAAAAATGCGCGAAACCGACTGCGCTGATACGGAAGGCATTTTTCGTATCATTCAAAGTATTCCTTCGCCTAAGGCTGAGCCCTTTAAACGTTGGCTCGCCAAAGTGGGCTATGAACGCGTTCAAGAAATCGAAAACCCAGAGTTAGCAACGAAACGCACGCGATTATTGTACAAACTTAAGGGTTACAGCGACGGCTGGATCGAAAAGCGCATGCGCGGGATCGCAATTCGTGAAGAATTAACCGACGAGTGGCAAAAGCGAGGGGCCCAGGAAGACCGCGATTATGAAATTTTGACTGCCGAAATATCTAAAGCCGCTTTCGGCGTGACGCCTCTTGAATACAAAAACCTCAAAGGCCTAAAAAGAGAAAATTTACGTGATCATATGGATGACTTTGAACTCATCTTTACCATGCTTAGTGAACGTTCTACGACGGAAATTCACCGCACTGAACAATCACAAGGAGTTGTCAAACTTAAAGACGACGCGCAGGTCGGAGGAACAATCGCTGGTGACGCCCGCAAGGCTTTGGAAAAAAAGCTGGGCCGAACCATCGTCTCGCAGGAGAATTATTTAAGAATATCAGAAAAAAAGAAGCAAATTCTCAAAAAGTAATTGGTTTCATGCGCTGTCAATTAATGTATAAAAAATATCAGTGCCTGTCACTCATAAGCTGCACCATAGAAAAGTCCAACAATGTATAAACATTTTATGAAAATCATTAATTTTATTTTGATCGCAACGTGCATATTTGTAATTCTAAATTTTATTCTCTATCTTTATTCATCAAAGCTTTATAGACCGTGGAACGAAGCGCATTATCTTTATTTTGCAATTCTTTTGATAATTATATTTTTTTTCTGCATCGGTCAGCGCGGTGAAGGGTTATATAAATCCGTTCTATTATTGATAATCGTATTTATGGCTTGGTATGGATATGAATATTATGCCAGTAGAAGTCTCCGAGTGGGATCCATTTGTAATGGTTTACCATTTAATGGCGTACCATTCTCCGGCAAACCTATTTCGCAGAGCGATTTATTTTGTTTTGATCTTTTTTTTGCCCAACTTCCTCCTCCTTCTCCTAGAGTTTCTTCCACAATCGCGAATTCCAAAGCCATTGTTATTGTAAGGATTTTAGAGAAAATTAATGAACGGCAATGGGGTTGTGGTGGAGGGGGTGCAAAATTTCCAGTGAGAGGAGTCGTCCTTTATTCTCTGAAAGGCGATATCCCCAAGGGGCAAAACATCATGATGGAAATGACTAACCCGTGCAATTTTTATGGTAAAGACAACATGAATATCGGATCAATACATCTTCTGTATGCCAGTGATGTAGCAATTGAAAACGGCGAAATAAAAATGAAATCCAAGTACGATGATGAGCATTTTATATTGCCTCCGGATATCAGTTTCAAGAAAATTGAGACCGAAAATAATATTAAGGACCAAATACAGATTTTGCATGATGAGACAAGCCATTATTTTGGCAGGCATAATCCGTCTACGCAGATGTATATCCAGAAACTCAAGGACAAATACGGACAGGGGCAGCCCAGCATATCCCTAGACTTATTAGAATTGACTCTTTTTCCCCCTGATAAAGAGGAATATAATTTCGGCGACCAGATCAATCTATCAATGTCTCTTAACAACAAGAGGGAGGAAAGCACCATTTTATATTCTCCGCACTATAGGGGTGTAAGTGAAATTGTTGTGAAGAATTCTCGGGGCGAAAGGATGAAACCGCAAACGATAAAAATGGAATATGACGCTTTTGATCCTTTTTATGAAATTTCTGCTAGGGGCAGTTTATCGTGGGGGACATATCGGTTTGGTTGGACTGATTGCGAGGGCAGGTCGGAATTTACAGAAAGCGCACAACTGCCGCCAGATACCTATCAAGTTTACGTGACATTCACAAATCCCCCCTCATGCCCCGACGAAAAATATCAAATGACCGATTTTGCCGGAACATTAAAGTCTAATACGGTCACGCTTAAAATTAAGCCAAAAGCCTATACACAAGAAGAATTTATTACAATTGCTTTTCAGGGAGCGAAGTCATTTCATTCGTTAATTGGCTTAATACCGATTTTTGATAATGATAATCAGTTGTGGGAAAGGGAATGGGCGAGACGACGGGATTTTCTAAAAACTCTGCCGGCTGTCTCCCCGCAATTAGCCGGGAGAAATTATCAGGCGGTGTATTTTAGTCCACCGCGGAAAGCCAATTCGCGCTCCGCAGGAATCTGGGCTTTTGTTGATCGGCTTACGGGAAAAATGATTACCGTTGAGGAAGAGGCGAATTGATGATCAAGAATGGTCAAATATGAAGAGTATATACTGAATCGTAATTTTCGTTATTTTTATCAGTGCCTGTCATTATTCAATATAAGAAAAGGGTAACTCAGCGACGATGAATATGATAAAAGTTTTTTCGATAGGAATTTTCTTAGCGCTATACCTTTCTAATTTAGCGGTTGCGGAAGATAGAACGACGCTCGAAGGAATTCCGAGCAATTATTCTGAATGCACCAAAGCGGAACAAAGATACAAGACGGTTTCCAGCCTCAAGTGTGACTATAGCATCTTGCCAGATAAAACAAATACATCAGCGACAGAGAAATTTCTTCAGTGCCGTTTCCAATATCCCGAATATAAGGAATTGGCGGGGTTATCTTGTCAGTATGTATTAAATGAAGGCAATACTATTGTTCCTCGGATTTTAAGATGTTTTAAAAATGGCGCAAATTATTTCCCTGGAGTATCGGATGATAGCGCTTGTGTTTTGAGGTATTATAATCCGGACTATACCTTTCCAAAAAATTTTCAGGAATGTAAATTGCAAGGTGGAGAGATGAGTCAAACCTATACGGAGAAAGAGACTTGTCAAATCATAGTCGAACTATGCATCCCTGAATATAATAAAACCTATTGTACAGAAATATATAATAAGAACGAGGCCGAAATTTTACTCAATAAATGCCGGAAACTGGGGGGACAGTTTGAGAAAAAATTAGAGGTGTTACCGCAATGCACATTATTATTTATGGAACAATGAGGATTTTGACTATATTTAACCAAACAAGGAAACCGCAAATGAAAAACAGTATCGCTCTCATCTTTCTGGTCTTGTTTTATTTTGCAAATGCGCCTGAGGTGTTCGCCTGCAGTTGTAAGGGACCCGTAAGCCCTCAGGAAGAGTTTGAGCGTTCTACAATCGTTTTTGTCGGCCATGTGACAAATTTGCCCAAAGCGGGTGATAAAAATCCTTTCAATGTTAAGCTTCAAGTGGATAAAGTTTGGAAAGGTGCTGTCGTCAAAGGTGATGTCCTAGATGTTGGTATGCGCTCAGATTGTACGTTTTGGAAATATGAAAATGATACGAGTTATTTGATCTATGCGACTCAATCTCCCGACTCCAACAACACCGATCGCTTGGATATTTCTTCTTGTAGCCTAACCAAGCGGTTGGACGAAGGACAGATTGAAACACGTTATCTGGACGCACTCCTGCTTGGTCAAGACACAGCCGCGTTAGATCTGGAATTGCCGAAATTATTAGAAAGCGACGGGTCGGCCGATATTCGCGCCGAGGCCGCGCGAATGCTCAGTTGGTTTCAATGGCACAATAAAGAATCTCTGCCGGAGGGCACCGTCGCAGCTTTAATCAAAGCGACGCGTGATCCAGAAAGCAAAGTGCGGGAAGTGGCTGCCTCGGCTTTATCAATTTCTCATCCCAGAGGCGCTGAGATCAAAACCGCTTTGCTTGGCTTATTAGCGGATCGGGACGAGCAAGTCCGGCGAAATGCCGCCGACGCACTAACAATGAATGCCCCCAAAGATTCCGAAACATATCAAGCTCTTTTAAAGTCACTCAATAAAGAACTTTCTTTAACAGAGAATAAATCAAAATATTATGAAAACACTTTGGCCGGATTGGGCGTTTCCTTATTGAAAGCAGCAAGCTCAGAGGAAGAAAAAATTGAAGCCATTTCGAACGCGTTGGGTTTGCTGGATAAAGTCCAAGATTCTTATCCCAGAGGTTCACTGATACAACAAATAGGATTTATGGGACCCGTTGCCAATGTCGCGGCCCCTAAGTTTATATCTACTTTAAAAGACGCAGATCAATATTTTCTCAAAACATATACCATTCAGGCTTTGGCGGATATCGGGGCGGTCGATGCATATGATACTATTGCAGCACTTTTGCCCGATGAAAATTGTTATGTGACGTCCACTGCGATCATGGCCTTAAAGAAATTAAATCCAGAGCAGTTTAAGCAAGGTTTTCCTAATGAAATAAAGCCGCTTATTGAAAGAAAATTTGATCAGTGCCGCTTTATATTTATCAATATACTCAGAACAATAGGCGAAGACACCAAAAGCTTCAGACCTTTTCTTTTAAAAAAATATCAGGAAATGTCCGGCGCACAAGATTATGAAAAGGATGCAATGAAACAGTTGCTTGCGACCTTTGACGAACCGAGTACAAATGATTTTTCCGAAATTAAAGGACCGGACATTCCGCACGCGGCCGCTTCGGCCATCGAAAAGAATCCACGCTACGAGCCAAAAGTTTTGGTCGCCAATAATCAAATTTTTAGTATGAAAGTGAGCAAAAGTACAAACACCGCGCTGGACCTGGAGATTGATTACAATTACGATCCTCAAGGAGAAGATTGGGCCAATTTATCAGCGGGTCTTTTATATCATGGAAATAATCTTGGCTTTACCGGATTTGTTCCCGCACGCCTGGTCCCCGGTCGGCATA
This sequence comes from Candidatus Omnitrophota bacterium, assembly GCA_031423615.1. Taxonomy (GTDB): domain Bacteria; phylum Omnitrophota; class Gorgyraeia; order Zapsychrales; family JANLHA01; genus JADLGJ01. The sequence goes on along the minus strand of JANPFV010000071.1, from coordinate 3,967 downwards.
CAACAATTCTTGCCATGACGTCGACAGACGAGGCCCCGGACTGTTTTGTCGCCGATGAAATCGAAATCAAAATGTATCGCAAGAAAGGATATGAATTTCTTCCCGACCTGGCGCAAACAATATTCCCCCATGAAAAAGTATGGCGCAAGGATCCTGAGCCTCTTGCGGAAAAAACGGTAGCTCCGAATAATCTAACGACGTGGTGGAATAACTTTTTGGCAAAATGGAACACCCGTGCGGATCATCCGCTTGACATCGGGGCCGAAAAAGGTTTGGGACCGGGATACGCGCGCATCGGAGAAGTGCGAGTCAGTCGGGAAAGCCATGATACTTTAGAACTCGAAGTCCATTATGTTTATGATCCGCAGCAATCCCGATTTGCTGAACTCTTGGCGAGAACATATTTGGCGCCGTATTCTCCCGACCATATCCGTAACCTTGGCGTCCGTCTTAAACCGGGATTTAATACTACCATCGTCAAAATCGAACGCAGCGTCATGGCTCCGGTTGAATTTAAAACCGATAAAATTAGAATGGTCATTATCGGCAATTTTTTAACCGCTCAAGAAGACCATCGATTGGCTGTTTATGAAACATTCACCTATCCTAAGACGTGGTCCAAATTCCCCGTCAAGGAATTGCAAAAAGGCAAATCCGATCAACCTTTGCAGCGAGACAGCGCAGAGCAGGTCAAGCCATCCGTGAATGACTACTGTGCTAATTTCTAATCGTGACTGGTTAAAGAGTGACAGGCACTGATTAAAATAACACGGGCTTAAATCGTGCCGCTCACGATTTAACCAAAAAAAACCAGGACCATTATGCATCCAAGAACATCCGTGGGACACGTTCATCTTAAAGTTTCCGATCTTGAACGCGCCGTAAAGTTTTATACGCAGTTATTGGGATTTGACATTACAACACGGATGGGAAAAAGCGCCGCTTTTCTTTCAGTGGGCGGCTATCATCACCACATTGGTTTAAATACGTGGGAAAGTCTCGGAGGAGTTTCGCCTGCGCCTCATAACACAGGGTTGTACCATTTTGCAATCCTTGTGCCGGATCGCAGGGAGTTGTCCCGGGCATTAAAAAGACTAATCGACCACGATTGGCCGATTGATGGTGCCGCGGATCATGGGGTCAGTGAGGCTATTTATTTAAGGGACCCTGATCAAAATGGGATTGAAATTTACCGGGATAGACCAAAAGAGCAATGGCCTCGGGATGCCAAGGGCGAAATTCAAATGGACACAAAGCCACTTGATCTAGACGGCTTACTTTCCGAACTCAAAAAAACGTGACACATTGACTTTTGCTGTATTGTGTCCCGGTTTGAATCGAATCTTATTATTAAAGACAGAATATGAAAAAATTATTTCTCGGCACAATCTTAATGGCCATCCAGGCCGTTCACATTGAAATGGAAAATATCCTCGCCAGAGTTGACGGAGACTTTGACAAACTCGATCCCGGCATGATGGCTATTTGGGAGTCTTACGAAAAAGCTTCCTGGGAATTAAAAGAGGCCTACCGCGAAGGACAAACAGGGATCAGCAACTTCCCGACTTACGAAGAATTAATGGCGAGTTTAAAGAAAAAAAAGAAACTCAAACCCATTCAACACCCTAACAACGGAGGGACACAATGAAGAATTGGACTCAACTTCTTTTGCTGCTTTTTCTTTTCACCGCACTCTCAATCCCAACAGCTAAGGCCGACGAAAGAAATGATCATCGCAGCCTCATCTCCGTCTCTGGGGAAGCCGAAATCAAAGTCGTTCCGGATGAGGTCATCATGACCTTGGGGGTTGAGACTTTAAATAAGGATCTGGCCCAAGCCAAGGAGGAGAGTGACCAAAAGATCAAAAAGATCATCGAAGCCGCACAAAAGTTAAAGATCGAGGCCAAAAATATCCAGATGGACTTCATCAGTATTCAACCCGAATACGAGACCGGCAGTTTCAAATTTCAAGATAAAGGGGCAACACGATATTACGTGCGCAAAACACTCGCCATCACCCTTAAGGACATTTCTAAATTTGAAGAACTGCTCAGCAATGTCATAAGCGCAGGAGCTAATTATATTCATGGGATCGAATTTAGAACTTCGGAATTGCGCAAATACCGCGATCAAGCCCGAGCCATGGCGATCAAAGCCGCGCAAGAAAAAGCCACCGCATTAGCAAAAGAATTGGGACGTTCCATTGGCCGTCCTCAATCGATTCAAGAAGGACAAGCGGGTTTCTGGTCGGGATACAATTCATGGTGGGGGTCACGCTGGGGCAATCAAATGTCGCAGAATGCGAGCCAAAGTATTAATTCACCGACGCAAAGTGAGAGCACCGTGCCGCTAGGACAGATTTCGATAACGGCAAATGTGAATGTGAGCTTTGACTTGGAATAATAAGAAATGAATAGGAAAAACCGGGACAGATTAATTTTTAATATATAACAGGCAGGATGAAACCACATTTGTCTTTCCCGCGAAAGCGGGAATCCATGGAGGCGAGAATTAGAGTATTTGCCCTCAGACGATGACTTTCACAGGTGACCCCGGCTCCGTCGCGTAAGCCCCCGTTAGGGGGGAAATGTTCCGAGATTTTCCGAGATTTTCGTTCCGAGATTTTTGCAAAAAAAAGGAGCATTAAGATATGAAGAAAATAGTGTTTGTTTTAGCAGGAGCTTTTATTTTGTCTTTGCCAGCCCACCCGGGCCTAGCCCAAGAGAATAAAAATCCAGCTTGGACGCAACAAGTCGAGAAGATCACCGGATTAAAAGGAACCTATAATGAGAAGGAAAATGTTTTTAAGGTTGCCTCGCCGCGCACGGACGTCAAAGTTACCGTCGAACAAATACCGGTTGCGCCATTTATGGGATTAACGTCATGGGCCGCTTTTACAAAAAGTTCTAAAAACAAAATGATGGTGATGGGAGATTTGGTTTTATTTCAGGATGAAGTCAATACTGTTATGAGTGTCGCTCTGGATAATGGGCTTCAGGTAACGGCCTTACATAATCACTTTTTTTTCGATGAGCCCAAGGTTTTCTTTATGCATATTAGCGGTGAAGGCCGTATGGAACAGTTGGCGGCCGGTGTTCGCTGTATTCTCGATAAGGTTAAAGAAATTCGATCCGTGAATGCTGATCCCATCAATACTTTTGGAACAGGTTCTATCGCTGAACCCAGCTCGATTACACCACCGACTATTGAAGATATTTTAGGTGTCAAAGGAGAAAGTAAAGATGGGATGTTTAAGGTGACGATCGGAAGTAAATCCAAAATGGCCTGCGGTTGTGAGGTTGGCAAAGCCATGGGAGTCAATACCTGGGCCGTATTTGCCGGCCGTGATGAAAAGGCCATCGTTGACGGTGATTTTGTCGTTCATGAAGATAAATTGCAAGGAGTGTTAAAAAGTTTAAGACACAGCGGTATCAATGTCGTTGCTATTCATAATCACATGACTCAAGAAAATCCCCGTTTGTTGTTTCTTCATTATTGGGGCATCGGTTCAACGTCGGATTTAGCGAAAGCCCTCAAAGCGGCGTTAAAAAAAAGCGAGACACGTTGATTTTAACTATTGGGAAGTGTTCTGGAATAATTTATACAAAAAGTCAATGTGTCCCGGTTTTCCTTTAGAAATTTATTATTAATTATGTGCAAGTTTCAGTAAGGTTGAATATACTATACATATGGTTTTAAGGTTTGCACGAAAAGTCTTGCTCACCCTGGGAGTTTCATGAGTCGTACGTCGTCTATTGGGCCATTGTTTGATCACCTCTGCGCTCAGATCGGCGCCGCCAATGTTGCCGCCGACGAGTCTCAAATCGAATTGCTTTCCCGGACATGCATTCCTTATCGCGAATTACCCAACCTCATTGTTTATCCATTAAATGCCCAACATGTCCAAGCCGTTGTCTTGGCCGCCAAAGAATTCAATGTCCCGGTTTGGCCGGTGAGTACCGGAAAA
>JANPFV010000070.1:0-10406 GCA_031423615.1 Candidatus Omnitrophota bacterium | reverse complement strand
TTGACAAAATGGGTTTTATAAGTTTGACCAAACGACTTTCACTGTCTCATTAATTTTGATGAACCGCCGTATACCGAACGGTACGTACGGTGGTGTGAGAGGTCGGGAGATGAAATAATCATCTACCTCCTACTCGATTCCCCAAAGAATAGAATATGAAAGTGAGTCGAAGAATGAAACATTGGAATATGGTAGTGATGTTGTTGTTAACAATTTTTATCGGTTGCGACAAACTTTCGCACAGAGGCGGTGCGGCTGATGCGGCCGATGAAACCCCGGCAGATTTTAAACCATTTTTTGTTTATAAAGACAAAGGCTCCAGCGTAAATCATTTTATTCCATCAGGTTTTATGCCAAATGGAAAATGTCTCAAACTTGACGACAGTTGGAAAGACAATTGTTATGAAAACGGAACATGCATCAAGAATACTTTTGATGTTCCTTGTGCTAAAAATGATCAAAAATGGAGCGGAATTTATTGGCTCAATCCGGCAAACAATTGGGGAAAACAAAAGGGTGGTTTTAATTTGCAGGGCGCGCAAAAATTGACCTTTTGGGCTAAAGGTGAAAAGGGCGGCGAACGCATTGAGGAATTTAAAATTGGCGGTATTGCGGGGGACTTCCCGGATTCTGACAGCGCGGTCATCGGACCGGTCATTTTAACCAATGAATGGCGGGAATATACCATTGACCTGCGCGGCAAAGATTTAAGTTACATGAGCGGAGGATTTTCCTGGTCCACCAACACCGATGTCAATCCCGAAAGTTGTGTTTTCTATCTCGATAATATTCAGTACCAATAAGATGTTTTCGGATTGACTGGTCGCGGGATTTTTGCAAAGAAATGCATGTGTATGCTCTGATTTATCGTCGGAAAGTAGAAATTCAGAAAAATTATTTATACAATTAAAAATATCAGGAAGAATTTCTGAATTTTTCTTGTATTGATTTTTTTCCTTTGCTATAGTCATAACATATTTATTAATCCTGCAAGGAGATAACATGTCCCAAGCCGCAAGCAAAATCATTGGAATCGTTTTGGCGGTGCTCCTTTGTGTCGCAGCCGTTTTTTGCGGGATCCTTTCAATCAATAATAAAAAATTAGCCACAGATAAAGCGACGCTGAATAAGCAACTGGATGAGTATTCCTCCCGTGAAAAAAATCAGCTCATTGAGAATAAGAATTTAAAAGAGAAGTTTGATGCTGTGGAAAAGGAAAAGAATGATCTTGTCGCGAAAATCAACAGTGCCGGCGGCAATATCGAAGAAATTTCCGCGAAAATCAAGGACCTTACACGCGAACGGGATGATTTGAAAAACCGTTTTGGTACATTGCAAAAGGAACGGGATGAGCTTGCGATGAAACTGACGGAAAAAGTCTCCGTTTCCCCCGTTACACAAAATGTGCTGGGATCTTCAAAAGATAATCCCGCGGCGGCAGATCAATCTTTGGCTAATGAAAATGCAAAACCACGATCAGCCGACGATGAAGATTATTGGGCGCAGATTTTGAAAGCCAAAGCCGCTTTGCAAATGGATGTTGAAAAGGTCAAAGACGATTTAGCCAAGAGTTCACTCGAAATCAGCGATTTAAAAAAGAAAAATTCCGATTTACAGTTGGAAATCAGCAAGCTCAATTCGGACAAAGAAGTGATTGCCCGCGAAATCAAATATGGCAACGATCTCGCTAAAAACCTTTCCCTGGAGTTGGCCCGCGCCCAAGGTGAAAAACAATTCATGTCCGATCGTATGAATAAAATTTCTGACGAGAACAACAGTTTGCATGAACAGCTCAAGAGTTTGACATCCACCAAGGTCGCCTTAGAAAGAAGTATCGTTAAACTGCAAGGTGATAAAAAGCAGATTGAAGGAAAACTTTTTGAAACGGAAGGTGTGATCCAGAACCGTGTGGATCAGATTTATCAATTGAAGGACAGTCTGGAGAAAGACTTTAAACCCGCAGTGAAAAATTCCCGCACCGGCGAAGTGGAATTGTCCCCGATTGTCGTCAATGGCGCAAATCGAGATGCGACCCAGATCAAGGCCCCCCCGGCCGGAGTGAGCGGTAAGATTGTCAGTATTAATGACGACAACAATTTTGTCATCGTGAATTTGGGTGAAGACTCTGGTATCAAGATCGGTGACAAATTGAATGTCTATCGCCAGGCAGACTATATCGCCGCCCTTGAAGTCATACAGGTCAGAAAAGAGATTTTAGCGGCCGACATCAAAAATAAAATGATGACCATCGAAGTCGGCGATAGCGTCAAATAATCCAATTTTTAGCCTTCCTGTGTCTGAAAAACGCAAAGCCAGTATTGATGATGTGGCCCGTCGGGCAAAAGTTTCGATCACTACGGTTTCTCGCGTGATCAATAAAGTCTCTACCGTAAGTAAAAAAAATAAAATCAAAGTCGAAGAGGCGATTGGTGTTTTAAAGTACAAGCCGGACATCAGTGCTCAGCGTTTGGCCCGTGGCTCGAATAATGCCGTGGGTCTGGTGATGCCGGGCTATCCGGGAATTTTTTATTCTTTTTATGCCATCGAAATCATCCGCGGCGTGGGGCATGCCTGCGAAATTCTCAAGCAGGATTTGGTTTTTCATATTACCAGCGGATCCAATGATTTAAACACTAACAGTGTCGGTGGGGTGATTTTTGCGGATATTATTGAAAATCGTAAACAGGTTCAGGCCGCTTTGGAAGCCGGTATGCCCTGCATGGTGATCAATAATATGGCGGGGGACCTGGGCGCGAATTATATCGCTGTTGATAATGTGGCCGGCGGGGTCATGGCTGCGGATTATCTCGCCAGTCTCGGTCATAGACGCATAGCAACAATCACGGGCAATTTACAGACCCAAGCGGGTCAACACCGTTTGGAAGGTTTTAGAAATCTCTTGGCGCAAAGGAAAATAGCTCTTCCACCGGAATACGTGATTGAGGGAGATTATTCTCGCCGCAGCGCGCGTATGGCCATGGAGAAATTGTTGGCTTTAAAGGATCGGCCGACAGCTATTTTTGCCGCCAGCGATGATATGGCTTTGGAAGTCATTACGGTCGCTATGGAAAAAGGCTTAAAAATACCTCAAGATCTTTCTGTCCTCGGTTTTGATGATAACCCCAGCGCTATTTTCGGATCCGTCGCTTTGACGACAATCAAACAACCCCTTTTCTCAATGGCTGAGCAGGCCGTTAAATCTCTGAACGCTCTGATTGCGGGAAAAAAGAAATCGCCGATCCAAATCATTTTAGTGCCCGAACTCATTGTGCGGGATTCTTGCGCCAGGGCACTCTAGAATAGGGGTTTTTGTTTTTGGGTGACGACCTTGGCTGAGCCTTGACATTATTCCGATTTCCCTGTAATTTATAGCCTTAAGTCAAAAAGGAGGAAGGTGTGGAACGTTTCTTCTCAGTTCTCCTGTATTTTCTTTGGACAGCAACCATTGTTATAGTTTTAGCGACGACCTTTACGAATTTTCAATATGAAGATCTCAATGTGTTGGCTGGGATTTTATTGTTTTTTTCAATCCTCAATTCTATTTTTGCGACGGTAAAGAAAAAATGAAAAATTTTGAATTTCAATGTGTGGTGATCGGAGGAGGTCATGCCGGAGTGGAAGCCGCTTTGGCTTCGGCTCGCATGGGGCTTCAAACCGCCATGGTCAGCCTTTTTATCGACACGATAGGCCAGATGAGTTGTAATCCCGCCATCGGCGGCGTCGGTAAAGGCCAGATTGTTAAAGAGATCGACGGTCTCGGCGGGGAAATGGGTTTGGCCGCGGACCGCACCGGTATCCAGTTTCGCCAGCTCAATGCCTCGAAAGGCCAGGCCGTTCGTTCATCGCGTTGCCAGTCTGACCGCACACGGTATAAACTTTATATCCAGTCGGTCGTTTTGAATCAAGAAAACTTGACCGTTATTCCCGACGAAGTCAGCGAAATTGTGGTTAAAGATGGAAAGGTTTTGGGTATTAAAACCGCCGCTGGGCTTACGATCAAGACTGAGACCGTGGTGATCACGACAGGAACATTTTTAAAGGGTCGTATTCACATGGGAACGCAAATCACGTCCGGCGGGCGGATCGGCGAACCGGCTTCGGTCCGTTTGGCTGATAATATTCGTGATCTCGGTTTTCCGGTTGTTTTTTTTAAGACCGGAACCCCGCCGCGGATTGATGGTAAGACGATCGATTTTTCGCAATTGGAAGCGCAGTATTCCGATGAACGGCCGATCCCTTTTTCTTTTCGCACTGCGGAAATTCCTCAATCACAAAAACTTGTTCCTTGCCACATTACGCATACCAATAATATGACGCATGATATTATTCGTCGTAATATGCATTTGTCTCCCATGTATTCCGGGCAGATCAATGCCACCGGTGTCCGTTATTGTCCGTCAATTGAAGACAAGATTAAAAGATTCGGCGAACGAGAAAGCCACCATGTTTTTCTCGAACCCGAAGGATTGGATACCGATGAATATTATCCTAACGGGATTTCAACCGGCTTGCCTCTGCAGATACAGGAAGAAATGGTCCATTCCATCACCGGCCTCAAGAATGCAAAAATTGTTCGTGCGGGATATTCCATTGAACACGGCGTTATTCCCCCGACGGAATTATGGCCCACATTGGAAACGAAAAAAGTTCAAGGCCTTTTTCTCGCCGGACAAATCAACGGCACAACCGGCTATGAAGAAGCCGGCGGCCAAGGCATTGTCGCCGGCATCAATGCCGCTTTGAAAGTCAAGGGTGAAGCGCCGTTTATTTTGCGCCGTGATGAAGCGTATTTGGGTGTTTTGATTGATGATCTAACAACCAAAGGCACGGAAGAACCGTATCGCATGTTTACCTCACGTGTGGAATATCGTCTTATTATTAGAGAAGACAATGCCGACCGCCGGATGGCTGCGTATGGTCATCATTTCGGTTTGTTAAGCGACAAAGATCATGACAAGACCCTAAAGAAATATGAATCAATCGACGCGGAAGTAAAACATTTGCATCATACCCGTATTCTTCCCGGTGGCGAGTTAGATAAGATTTTGGCCGACAATAACAGTTCGCCTTTAAGACAGCCGACGACATTGAGCGCAATTTTAAAGCGGCCGGAAGTGAAATATCACATGATCGCCCCTTTTGATGGAAAATTGAAAGATTTTCCGCAAGATGTGATCGACGCGGTGGAATATGAAATCAAATATGAGGGATTCATCGAGCGTCAGTATAAAAGTGTCGCGCGATTTCGCCATATCGAGAACATCAGTATCCCCAAAGATTTCAATTACATCAATTTGCCTGGGCTTTCCAACGAAATCCAGCAAAAGCTGAAGGCCGCTTCGCCCTTGACGCTGGGGCAGGCGAACCGCATATCCGGCGTAACACCGGCGGCAATTACGATTTTGATGATTTATTTACGTAAATTGAGTTTAGAGCGCAAAGCGCAAAGACAAAACGATAACGTTTAATCGCTGGAGGAGACATTATGAAAATCGCCAAAGATATCATCGAACTCATCGGGAAGACTCCGCTGGTTCGTCTTAATAAAATCAATAAAGATTGTTATGCCGACATTGTTTTGAAATTGGAATATTTTAATCCCTTAGGCTCGGTCAAAGACCGTATCGGTTTTGCCATGATTGATGCGGCAGAAAAGGCCGGCAAAATCGATAAGAACACCGTGATTGTTGAACCCACGTCGGGGAATACGGGCATTGCCCTCGCTTTTGTTTGCGCTGTTAAAGGTTACAAGTTGACTTTAACCATGCCGGAAACCATGAGCTTGGAACGCCGTGCGCTTTTGCGCGCCTTGGGTGCGAATCTGGTTTTGACTCCTGGTTCCGAAGGAATGAAAGGGGCCATCAAAAAAGCTAAAGAACTCGCCGACAGTGACAGCAATTATTTTATGCCCCAGCAATTTGATAATCCGGCCAATCCAGAAATCCATCGCAAAACCACCGCGGAAGAAATTTGGAATGATACCGACGGTAAAGTCGATATTTTAATTTCCGGTATCGGGACGGGGGGGACAATCACGGGAGTTGGTGAAGTGATTAAGAAACGCAAGCCATCTTTTAAGACCGTTGCTGTTGAACCCAAAGGGTCTCCGGTTTTATCCGGCGGGGCTCCGGGTCCCCACAAAATTCAGGGGATTGGTGCGGGTTTTGTTCCGTCGATTTTGAATACTAAAATGATCGATGAGATTATCCAGATTGATAATGAAGAGGCCTTCAGCCATGCGAAAATGTTAATGCGCCAAGAAGGCATTCTAGCCGGAATTTCTTCCGGCGCGGCGGTATGCGCGGCCTTACAAGTGGCCCGTCGGCCCGAGAACAAGGGCAAGTTGATTGTTGCGATCATTCCGTCGACGGGTGAACGTTATTTGAGTACCGATCTTTTTGCGGAATTCCGTGGGTAAGGCAGGTTTTGAAAAAGGACAATCATGTATTCATTGATGGGGATGACACAATTGTTATGGCCCTGGGGAATGGTTCTGCCGATTTTCTGGCTTTGGATGCTGTTTGATTGCATCAAAAACGAGCCTGATCGCGGGCTGTGGTTGTGGATTATGATCATTCTGAATTTCCCCGGGGCCTTCTTGTACTTTATCATACGGAAATTGCCGCAATACCGTTTTCAAGACATGCCTTTTTTAAAGAAATGGACCAATCGCCACTTGCTTCAGCAAGCGGAATACAATACTTGTAATATCGGCAACGCCGCCCAGAATATTAATTTGGGGGAATTATTGCTGGAAAATAAAGATTACCGTAAAGCCAAAACCGCTTTCGATAAAGCGTTAGAAAAGGACCCGCATGATTTGCAAGCGTTGTGGGGAGCCAGCCTGGTTGAGTATGAACTAAAATTATTCCCCGCGGCAAAAGAAAAATTGGAAGAAATTATCCGACGAGAACAGAAATTTAAGTTTGGTGAAGGATCCATGGCTTTGGGACGGGTTCTTCATGCTATGAAAGATTATGCAGGTGCCAAGGCCCATCTGATCCAACATCTGCAGCGTCATGGGAGTTCGGAAGCGCGAGTGATTTTAGCTGAAATTCTTAAAGTAGAGGGGCAAAAAGCTGAAGCCAGAAAGCATTTAGAAATTGTGTTAGAAGACGCCCGCGGTTTGCCCGCTTTTCATAAAGTCCGTAATCGTCATTGGATCAATAAAGCCAAGCGTATGTTATGGAAGTTGTAAAACCAGCTTTTTCAAAACCCACGCAGCATTTTCTTTTATTTGTGGCCCTCCTTATAGGGATGGGATTTCTAGGCCACATCCTCTCAATTGATCTCAAGCAGATAAAAGAAACTCTGGTTCAATATCCGCTATGGATTTCGGGCGCCGTCTTTGTTTTTATTTATGTGGCGCTGACCATGCTTTTGTGGGTCGGAACAATAGATCTTTTTCGGATCAGCGGTGCGCTTTTATTCGGTCCTTACTGGAGCACGCTTTTTGTTTTTCTCGCCGAAATTTTTAATGCCGCTATGCTTTTTATTTTCAGCCGTAAGCTGGGACGCGAATTTATTGAGAAAAAATTCAATCTCAAAAAGAATGATAAATATTCCCCGGATGATGCGGGATTTTGGACAGCGTTTATTTTGCGTATCAATCCGCTTGTCCCCTTCCGTTTGATGGATGTTGGCTTTGGATTAACAAAGCTTTCTTTTCGGAAATATTTTTATGCGGTGGTCTTGGGATCGCCGCTACGGATTTTTTGGCAGCAATTTTTAATTGCGGGAATGGGAGAAGCGGTCTTAAAAGATTTTCCGGCGATGATCCGATATTTTCAAACGAACCGGCCGGCCTTGATTTTAAATGGGGTTTATCTTGGAAGTGTGATTATTATCACCGCCGCGGTTTTTATTGCGACAATTGTAAAGAGAAACGCCCTGGTACGTCAATTGTCCGATCTCAAACGGCCTTCACCATCATCACCGTAAAAGAGGTGACGCGTGGCGTCATGCGCAGATTAAGGTAAGGCTTAAACCTTGTGCGAAAGTGATTATAAGCTTGTTTTGTCGACGGATGAAACAGAAGAGCCGCAAGCGGCATGTGGTTTGGAAACAATTGATAAATCGTTTTCAATCGGCCGCCAGTCCGTAAAGACCGGATCAAAGTTTTTTTCTTTTAACCGTTGAACGATTTCACTCACCGTGCGAGAGTCTTCAATATCAAACTGCGGGTCTTGTTCGTCGGCTTTTTTGATTGTATAGCCGCCCACCGAGGTGTTGGACCCCGCGGACATCCGTGTAAATCCTAATTCCAACGCATGATCCCGCAGAGCTGGTGTTTCTCGGGTGGATAAAGTGATTCCGACACGAGGAAATTGAATCCGTGTTAAACAAAGGATTTTAATAAACATGCGGTCGTTGACATGACACAATGCAAATTTGCGGCCTTTGATGGTGCGCAAGCGCGGGAAGGACACGCTGTATTCAACGCCGGGATGATTTTTTTCCAAATGTCTTAAATGAGCGTAGAGACCGAAGAGATCTTGCGCGACATCGCTTAACCCCAATAAAATTCCTATGGCCACATGACGAATGCCCGCTTGCGCCGCGCGTTGTGGTGTGCCGTAACGAAAATCGTAATCGCTTTTTTTGCCGGAAATGTGGACTTCCTTATAACGCTTTCGGTCGTATGTTTCTTGATAAACTGTGATTCCGTCAACGCCTTCTTTAAACAGTTCGGCGTATTCATGAGTTTCCATGGGATGGACTTCAAGACTGATGCCCGTGAAATATTGTTTGGCGATACTCACCGCTTCGCGCAAATAGGACAGCGGAGTGGCTTTGTATGATTCTCCGGTTAAAAGCAAAATATTCTTGATTCCGGTTTTAGCGACATGTTTCATCTCGGCCTGCATTTGTTCCGCGGTCAGTTTAAGGCGTTGGATGCGATTGCGGCTGTTAAATCCGCAGTAGGTGCAATGACTGGAACAATAATTAGAAAGATACAATGGTGCAAAAAGGGACATGGTCCGTCCGAAATATTGCCGCGTCAAAGTCGCGGATTTATGAGCCAACTCCTCAAGGAAGAGGGGATCATGGTTGTTGAGAGTTTCTTGAATTTGATGAGCCGTCAGCATAGAGGTCGTCGATGGTTAATTTAAAAATAGTGTTAGAGGTTTTCTTGACGGCAACGAACCCGGCTGCGTTTCCTGAATAAAAGTTATTGGTTATAAAGAAATCCTGTTAGCGGCGATGAGGCGACGGCCAGATTTCGTCGTGGTGGCAATTGACTTAAATATCCCAATCTTCCTGCTTGGACAGCGAGATAAAAAGCTTTTGCCAAAAGAGCAGGATGTCCTGCTGTAGCGACGGCCGTATTGGCCAATACCGCGTCAGCGCCTATTTCCATGGCTTGGGCCGCATGTGAGGGTGTACCAATGCCGGCGTCGACAATAATCGGAATATCGATTTCTTCGATAAGAATCTTAATGAACTCTTTGGCTTTCAAACCTTGATTGCTGCCGATCAGCGACCCGAGCGGCATGACGGCGGCGGCACCAGCTTTGACAAGATCCCGGGCCACATAAAGATCAGGCGAAACGTAGGGAAGAACGATAAAACCTTCCTTGGCCAAAACTTCCGTCGCTTTAATTGTTTCTTGGTTGTCAGGTAAAAGATATTTGCTGTCATTAATCACTTCAATTTTAATCCAATCTCCATATCCGGCTTCGCGAGCTATTCGGGCAATGCGGATGGCTTCTTGCGCATTGCGGGCGCCGGACGTATTGGTCAGTAAAGTGATATTCGCGGGAATATATTCCAAAATATTTTCTTGGTGCCGTTCTAAATCAATGCGGCGTAAGGCCACGGTCACGATCTGGGTCCCAGAAAATTCGATACTGTCTTTTAAGTCGGTTTTATTTTTAAATTTTCCTGTTCCTAAAAGAAAACGGTTTGTAAATGACTTTCCGGCGATCATCAGTGGCTCATCAAGAATGGATTCGGTTTTAAGAGTTGTTTCAGGATTCATTTAGCCTCCGCCGACAATGCTGATTAATTCCAGATGGTCGCCTTCTTTAATTGCGGTTTGCGGCCATATATGGGATTTGATGATCTGGCCGTTTAATTCCGCAATGATAGGTTTGTTATTTTTGCAGAATTGTTCGACCACCTGGGATATTGTCGTCGAACTTTGCAAATCTAAATCTTTTCCGTTTAATGTAAAGTTTGCCATAAGTCCTCTGTAAGAATATGGTCATTTTAGAGGAATTGGATCCAAAATGCAAATAGTCTGGGGGCGGCCGTTTGCTTTTTACCCTAAATCCTAAATAAAAAGTTAAAAAAAGAGGACAAAAAGAATGCCCCCGTCGTTAAAATGTTTATGCGAATAAACGATTAACATCACCCAATGGGTGAAAAACGGGAGGCAAGATGAATTTAGCAATTAATTTATC
>JANPFV010000069.1:0-13041 GCA_031423615.1 Candidatus Omnitrophota bacterium | reverse complement strand
TTGACAAAATGGGTTTTATAAGTTTGACCAAACGACTTTCACTGTCTCATTAATTTTGATGAACCGCCGTATACCGAACGGTACGTACGGTGGTGTGAGAGGTCGGGAGATGAAATAATCATCTACCTCCTACTCGATTCCTGCGGCAATTTTGCTTTGAAAATGATTTACTTTTAAACCTATTTTATATTATATTACTCCTTAACGTGGAACACTCAGATGTCAAAATTAACCTTAGTCATAGGCAACAAAAATTATTCTTCCTGGTCACTGCGGCCTTGGATTTTACTCAAGCAGTTTGATATTCCTTTTCAGGAAACCTTGATTCCGCTCAAACAGCCGGACACAAAGGAAAAGGTCTTGCAATATTCGCCGTCGGGCAAAGTGCCGGTCTTGCTTCATGACGGAGCGAGAGTGTGGGAATCGCTTCCAATTTGTGAATATGTATCGGAACTTTTTCCGCAAAAAGCTCTCTGGCCGTTGGATCCGGTTCACCGAGCATGGGCTCGGTGCATTTCCGGCGAAATGTACAGCGGATTTATGGGTTTGCGTAAGAATTTTCCCCAGAATATTTCCGCGAATGTGGTCGGTCAACCTCGCGATGAAGAAGCTGACCGCGACATCCGGCGCGTTCTACAAATTTGGGAGGAATGCCGACAGAATTTTAAAGGACAAGGCGAGTTTTTGTTTGGAAAATTTTCCATCGCCGACGCTATGTTTGCCCCGGTCATCTATC
This sequence comes from Candidatus Omnitrophota bacterium, assembly GCA_031423615.1. Taxonomy (GTDB): domain Bacteria; phylum Omnitrophota; class Gorgyraeia; order Zapsychrales; family JANLHA01; genus JADLGJ01. Next base: position 12,305 of record JANPFV010000069.1, on the reverse strand, counting down.
GCTTTAAAACATATGGCATCCCGTTGTCAGGTTTATCTCAAGAGTACAGTTCCACTATGCTCGCTTTGCCGGCGATGAAAGAGTGGGAGAGCGCCGCCGCAATAGAGAAGTTTCCTTGGTAAAAATCCATTAATCATAACGTGTGGAGGCGAAATGAAAAACATACTTTTTATGGCGGGTGCTTTATTGTTATTCGCAACAATAGTTTATGCCGAAACGCCGAAAACAAAATCTCTCAGTGCTATAAAGAAGGAAAATAAAGTAGCCAAGCTTATTGAACGTTCACAAGGAAAAATCGAAGCTTTGCGAAAAGCAGATGAATCCAAAGGAACTTTTGGGGCTTTAACTGTGCTTGAAGCCGATGGAAAGAAAAAAGATTTTGAATTGATATCTAAAACGCGTGTATTCTCGGCCAATTCCCGATTGATAAATTTTTCGGATTTAAAAAAGGGCGATCAAGTGACCGTGTTGTATGTTGTGACATTAAAAGGAATGAACGAAGCCGTCAGCCTGACCCAAACCCCATAGCGTGCCTTTCGTGCAAATTCTTCCATTTTACTTTCGATATTTTTGCCTCGTTGCCGCGCTGTCTCTAGTTTTTAATTCTAAAGCCAGGGCCGAAGATTCTCTACCGGCTTTTAAAGAAGATGACCGTATTCTGGTCCTCGCTCCCCACCCCGACGACGAAACCATAGGTGCAGCCGGTATCATTCAGGAAGCTGTCGCAAAGAAAATTCCGACGAAGGTCGTTTATTTGACCAATGGCGACAGCAATGAGCTGGCTTTTATCGTTTATGAAAAACGTTTGGTTTTTAAACGATCCGGCCTGATTGCCATGGGCAAGCTGAGGCGCGAAGAAGCCACCAATGCCATGATTTCCTTGGGATTATCAAAAGATGATCTTATTTTTTTGGGTTATCCGGATGCCGGTACATTGAGCATGTTTACTCAATATTGGGGAACAACGGCCACTCCTTACAAAAGTCTTTTAACCCGCGTGCGGGCTGTTCCCTACAGCCACAGCATGTCCGTCGGCGCACCTTATGTCGGCGAAAGTGTTTTGCGGGATTTGGAAAAAATATTATTGGATTTTAAACCTACACGCATTTTTGTTTCCCATCCCATGGATAATAATCCTGACCATCGGGCTTTCTATCTATTTTTGAAGGTGGCGCTTTGGGATTTGTCGTCGCAAATTCCTCCTGCAGCTATTTATCCTTATTTGATCCATGAGGCACGCTGGCCTCTGCCCCGTGGTTTTCATCCCGATCTGCGTTTGACCCCGTCGGACCAAATCAAGAATTCCGACATCCATTGGTTGGATTTTAATTTGACTCCGCCGCAAATCCAAAAAAAACGCGACACCATCGCACTTTATCGCTCTCAGGTTGAATACAACCCGCCCTATCTTTTTACTTTCGCCCGAAAGAATGAATTATTCGGGGATTACCCGCCCATTGTCATTAAAAATGATCCCGACGGAAAAATCGACTGGCGCAATATCGAAGCCAGTCAGCACATTGGTGTGTCACCTGTTGAAGAGGGAATTTCTACAGCGGAACCGGTTTTTGATTCATTGGCTTATGCCCGGCAGGATGATTTCTTATGCATCCGAGTCAAACCGCGGGCCTGGAATGACAAATTGTTGGGCATCAATTTTTATCTTTTGGGATATCGGCGAGGATTACCTTTTTCCTATATGCCGAAATATCATTTGAAGGTGGGATTTTCCAAGGCCGTTTCCGTTTATGAAAAAGGACGACGGGTTTTTGTTCCCGATATGAAGGTCACTCGAGAGGGAGGGGCCATTGTGATCAAATTTCCTCTGGCCACCTTGGAAAATCCGCATTACATTTTGAGCGCCGCGCGGTCTTATTTAAATAATACCCCGGTGGATAGAACATCATGGCGCGTTCTTCTTTTGGAGTAAGATGAATTTACCCGTCGACAATATTGTGATCCGTAAATATCTCCCCGCCGACCGGAAAGCCTTGCGGCGCATCAGTTATGAAACGTCTTTTTTGGGGATGGCCGATGATTTGTTTGATGAACCGGAAATCCTGGCCGATGCATTGACATCCTATTTCACCGACAGTGAGCCTGAATCGTGTTTCGTGGCTGTCAAGGACGACATCGTGGTTGGTTATTTGATAGGGGCCAAAAATGAAGCGGCCATGGAAAAAGTAGCATGGTTTCGTGTCTATCCGCATCTATTATGGACAGCATTGGTCCGGGGACTTTTTTTGAAAAGAAAGACCTTTCGCTTTTTTGCCGGGGTGATTGCGAGTTCTTTTAAGGGAGAATTTGCCGCACCGGATTTTTCTCATGAATATCCGGCGATTTTGCATATCAATATCCGGCGAGATTTTCGCGGCGGCGGAGTCGGCCATAAATTGGTTGCCGCTTATTTTTCTTATTTGGAACAAAATGGTATCTGTGGTGTGCGGGCCAGCACAATGGCGGAACCGGCCAGGGAATTTTTTGAAAAGTGCGGTTTGAAAATACTCTTTACGACCCGCCGTTCTTATCTGCGTTATTATTTTCAAAAAGACATTCCGCTTTACATTCTGGGCAGAAAATTTTCCTTGCGCCAGTAATATAAGCAAAATATACACTGTATTTTTCTGCAGATATAACTTATTAAAATGCATAGGTTTGTGAATTTGTAAAATCAGGTTTTTAATATAAATTCTTGCTGTTGGGTCCCCAGTGTGATATTATTTAATTAATAAAAAGACTTTCCGTGGCATCTTTCTCCCTTTTAAATGCGGTTTCGTCAGTGATCAGGAGAGCTTCTGTGTACGAATCATTTTATAAAAAGAAATCTAAATCCGGGCGCAGGATTCTTTCTGCTTTTGTCGCCTTTGCTTTTTTCCTGGGTCTTTTAACGGGACCTGCCTCGCAAGCCCAAGCGCAATATATCAGCAATCTTCCCAAGCCGGGAGAAATGGTCCTTTTAAGTACCGCCTATGAGCCGGCTGTTTTAAAGGGCATGACCCTTCATCCGGAAAATCCTTTGCTTTTCGATTTCCTCGTGGACCGCGGACAAGACAATCTTTCTCCTAAAGTTTTAAAAGATGAAACCCAAAAACTTTTGAAATATTTTCTGGCCGCGATGACCCTCCCCGACAAAGATTCCTGGGTCAACCTTTCTCCCTATGAAAGTGACCGTATCATTCCGGATTTGCTGGGATCAACCGACATGGGCAAAACCATGCTGGAGCAAGATTATCTTTTAAAGCAATTGTCAGCTTCTTTGACTAATCCCCAACAGGAGATCGGCAAGAAATTTTGGGACACCGTTTACAAAAAGACTTATGAAAAGTTCGGCACGACCGCCGTGCCCATCAATACCTTTAATAAAGTCTGGATCATTCCGGACCGCGCCGATGTTGTGGAAGATAACGGGACCGTGTTTATCGCCGCTACCCATTTAAAAGTCATGCTCGACGAAGACTATACTTCGGTCAAAGAAAATTTGAATAGTAAAAAATTCAGCACCGATCAAATCAGTCCGGATAAGGTCGAGGTCATCAGCGGTGTTTCTTCCGCGGTCGTCCGAGAAATCATTATTCCGGAACTGGAAAAGGAAATCAATACCGGAAAGAATTTTGCCCAGGTGCGCCAGATTTATAATTCGGTCATTTTGGCAACGTGGTACAAGAAAACTTTAAAAGATTCTCTCTTGGGCAAGGTTTACGTTGATAAAAGCAAAATTTCCGGAGTAGACATTGCCGAAAAAGACATAAAGCAAAAAGTTTATGAACAGTATCTGGAGGCTTTTCGTAAAGGTGTTTATAATTTGATCAAGGAAGATTATGATTTGGCCAGCAAAGAAACCTTGCCGCGCAAATATTTTTCCGGCGGGTTTACATGGGCAAGAACGGGCCAAGTCTTAAGGAGTTCTTCCGCAAGCAGTTCAATCGGGATCGCTTTAATAGGAAGTGTTCCCACGGCAGATATATTGGGTCGCACCTTCCGGGCCGGAACCTTACTGGCGGAACCTGGGGAAAGAAAAACTATTGGTAAAGAATTAGAAAAACGTGCGCAGGCTGAAACAGCCTCGGCCAGTTCTGCTATGAGTCATATCCCTTTAACCAGTAGCCAAGCCGCGCAGCAAATTGCTATTTTTCTTGAAAAGAATGAGGTTTTAATTAATGGGGAATTCGCAGTTCACGCCGTTGCTTCCACAGTCGCGCCACAGGCAACTTTAAAGATTTCTCCGCTGGCACTTTTGGTGGCTCAACAGTTGCTATTAGAATTAAGTTATGAGGCGTATTTGAACAATGGGGATAGGGTCATTTTTGGGACAAAAGGATTTGAGTATAAGGAGAAAACTTATTCAGGAGGAGTCAGAGTCAGCGTTATTTTTGATATGAATTCATCCGTAGACTTAGCTTCATTAAATGGGGAAAAAGCCCGTTTATTCATCGCTCTGGTAGCCGATCGTATGAAAAATTCTACTCCCGAGGGAAAGATAGCACATAGTGAATATTGGACCCAACTAAAGAATCGTGTCGGGGGGGATTTTCCGTCGGTAGCCAGCTCGGCGGTTCATAGTCCCCTTAAAAATATGCGATTGCTGTATGTTGAGGATGACCGGACCAATCAGATGTTTTTTGATATATATGTGGGTGGATACGGCGCAGGAGCGAAAGTTACCATTGCCGCGACTCCGGATGAAGCCAGGGAATTAATACAGAAGGCAAAAGACGCAGGCACGCCCTTTGATGCCTATGTTTTAGATAATAATTTGGGCGTTGAAGTGACTGGACTGGAGTTGTCCCAGAACCTTATTCAACAAGGTGATAAAACCCCTACGGTTTTTATATCTACCGATCTTGAAGATCCCAATTCTAAGGAAAGTCTTGCCTTGGCGAAGTTGATGCAAGATTATTCTGACATTGTAAAAGGAAATATTTTCAATAAAATTGGCGGCAATTCCCCCCAGGGCGTACAACAATTGGAAAATTTGTTATTTCCTCCTTCCTCATCCGTTGCTTCCAGCGCGGTTACCGTGCTTCTCGTCGATTCTAGTAGGCTGGTAGAAACATTTTTATTAAGACAATTGAAAGCTTCAGGATACACGTCGTATACGATCAGAAGAGTAGGAAATGCCAAAGAAGTTTTGCCGGATATGGCAACGAATGGCGGCGCGGATATTGTCATTGCAACGGATGCGCTAGACAGTGGGGATTTGTGGGAACAATTGGCTAAGGAAATAAAACCACCGCGGATGTTTTTATTTGCGGACGAAAGCAAGCGGCTTTCGGTTGAACAACCGACAAAGCAAAGTGCAGTCGTCTTTGTCCCCCGATCTGGAGGGTCCCAAGCCATCAATGCCTTGGTTGACAAAATTGTTTTAACGCCTTTGCCTAGCCAAACGCCGGTGACTTTGGAAAATATTGATTTAAGAAATTTGCCAAATCCCATCGTTATGGACATTTCTTCGGTGCAAAAAACTGCGGACGGCGGCCAGGAAGAGGTCAAAACCAAGGTCGTTATCGAGCCTCCGGATACGAGTGGGATGTTTAATTTTCTTTACACTACTCCGACGGATCCGAATTTTACAGCGGTTACATTTCAAAGAGGCGGCGATGGAATATTTAGGAAAGCAGATAATGTCAATAAAGAATTTATTGTTGATGGTCTTTATAAAATAGAAGTTAATAATCAGAATAAAATTGTCATTACTGCGCTGACCCAAGGCGGTTCTATGGTCAGCCCAACAAGAATATTTACGGAGGAGGAATTGATAGCTGTTTTGTCAGCCGCGTCGGGTTCAAGTTCATTGGGTTTAAGAAAAGCAAACGCAACCTCGGTAACTCAGGTCAGCAAGAGTGATGTCGGTGGTATCGACTTTGATCCGTCATTGCTCAATTTGCAGATCAAACGCAATGGCCGTGGCGTGCCTCTGCCTTTGCCGGAACAGAATTTAGAGAAGATCAACCTTGAAGGTTTATATCCCTTCATCCTTTATATGGAACCAGCGACGGTCCAAAACCTTCCTTTCCTGTCCCATGCTTCCCAGTAAAAAAGTAGGGACAGACCCTACTTTTATGTTATAATTCCGCCTTATGTTATCCGTAGAAAATGTTTCCTTACAATTTGGCAAACGCCGTCTCTTTGAAGGCGCTACCGCGACTTTCAAACCTGGCAACTGTTATGGCCTGATCGGCGCTAACGGATCGGGCAAGTCGACTTTTTTAAAGATCCTATCCGGCGAAATTGAGCCCACGACCGGCAAGGTCAGCATCACCAAGAGCGAACGCCTTTCCATTCTCAAGCAAGACCAATACGCCTATGATGAGCAACAGGTGCTTTTGACGGTTGTCATGGGCCATAAAAAACTTTTTGAAATCATGAACGAAAAAGACGCTCTCTATGCCAAGCCGGATTTTTCCGACGCTGACGGGATCCGCGCTTCGGAATTAGAAGCACAGTTTGCAGAAATGAACGGCTGGGACGCGGAATCCGAAGCGGCGCGGTTATTAAGCGACTTAGGCGTTAAGGAGGAATTTCACAGTTTGAAAATGAAACAACTCGAAAGCAGTCAAAAGGTCCGCGTCTTGCTGGCCCAAGCGCTGTTCGGCAATCCCGATATTCTTCTGCTTGACGAACCGACCAATCAGCTCGACGTGGAAACGGCTTTGTGGCTGGAAGAATTTTTGTGCAATTTTCAAAATACAGCGATCGTTGTTTCCCACGACCGCCATTTTCTTGACCAGGTTTGCACCCATATCGCGGATATCGACTTTGGAAAAGTCCAGCTTTATACGGGGAATTATACTTTTTGGCTGGAAGCCAGCCAATTGGCCTTGCGGCAAAAACAGGACACCAACCGTAAAGCTGAAGAGAAACGAAAAGAATTGCAGGATTTTATCGCCCGCTTCAGCGCGAATGCGTCCAAATCCAAACAGGCCACGTCACGTAAGAAAGTTTTGGAAAAACTCACTTTTGAAGAAATCCGTCCGTCGTCCCGACGCTATCCTTTTATTTCTTTTAAGGCGGAACGCGAAGCCGGTAACGATATTCTCGATATTCAGAAGTTGACTAAAACGATCGACGGGAAAGTGCTCTTTAAGGATTTCTCTCTGCACATTGAAAGAAAAGACAAGGTGGCTGTTTTAGGGCGTAATGCGATGGCCGCAACGATCCTTTTTCAAATCCTCACCGGAGAAACAACAGCAGACAGCGGAATTTACAAATGGGGTTCGACTATTTCCACTGCCTATTTTCCCAAAGACAATTCCAGTTTTTTTCAGTCCGACCTTAATCTTATCGACTGGCTGCGTCAATATTCCAAAGAAAAAGATGAAAATTTTATCCGGGGTTTTTTAGGAAAAATGCTTTTTTCCGGCGAGGAAACGTTTAAAATCGTCCGCGTTTTGTCCGGAGGAGAAAAAGTCCGCTGCATGTTTTCGCGGATGATGCTCGCCAGCTCCAACGCGTTAATTTTTGACGATCCGACCAATCACTTGGACCTAGAGTCGATCATTGCGCTCAATAACGGTCTGATCAAATGTGAAAACACCATCCTTTTTTCTTCTCACGACCATCAATTTATCCAGACCGTGGCCAATCGCATTGTGGAGCTCACTCCCAACGGTTACATCGACCGTGTGCACACGACTTTAGATGAATATCTGGCCGATCCAGAGATTCATAAACGCCGCGAGGCGCTGTATGAAGAACGCCTCAAAGTATAACTTTTTTTCTCCAGCGACCTATTTTTAGAAAAATATTTTGACGGCCCGCGAGAGGTATGAAAAATTTCTATCATCCTTTAGCCTTTGGTTGAAATTCGGTGGTAGAATAGCGCAGTAAAGGGAGGGTCAAACTATGCTGGCTGATTTTATGCTCGCTTTTATTCCTATTTTTGTGGCCGTCGATGCTATTGGTCTGTTGCCCATTTTTGTTTCTTTGACTTCGGGAATCGACCGCCCGGCCAAAAATAAAATCATTGTGCAATCTATTATCACAGCTTCGTGCCTGGCGGTGGCTTTTATCATTGCCGGCCGGGCCGTTTTTAAATTTTTAGGGATCACGATAGAGGATTTTATGATCGCAGGCGGAGCCATCCTTTTTTGCATCGCGATTTTGGATCTGGTGACTACAAAAAAAATGGAGCGTCAACCTAATCAAGAGCTCGGTGCTGTACCCATTGGCACTCCGCTTTTAGTCGGTCCCGCTGTCTTGACGACATCCTTGATCACGGTTGACCAGCATGGGACGGTTTTGACCCTCATCGCGGTTTTGGTCAATATTTTCTTGGCCGGTGTGGTTTTTAATTTTTCCGACGGATTTATCCGTGTTCTCGGTAAATCCGGCGCCGGCGCTTTGTCCAAAGTTTTAGCATTGTTTCTGGCGGCCATAGCGGTCATGATGATGCGCCGCGGAATTTTGGAAATCATCATCCACGCTCACGGGACGGTTCTTCCGTAACGAAAAAATTTTTATCTTATGTCTGATCCTTCTTTTCTATCCACACCGTTGTTTCAATATGCGATCATGCCATTGTTGATTTTCTGTGCGCGCGTTTGCGACGTATCCATCTCGACGGTGCGGTTGATCCTTTTGTACCGTGGTCGCCGGATTCTCGCCCCGGTCTTAGGCTTTATTGAAGTTTTAATCTGGCTTATGGCGATGCGGCAGATTATGTCCAACCTTACCAATCCTTTTGTTTATATTGGTTTTGCGGCGGGCTTTTCCATGGGTAATTATGTAGGCATCATTCTGGAAGAAAAATTAGCGGTCGGTTTAGAAGTGATCCGGATCATTACCAAAAATGAAGCTTTGGAATTGGTGAATTCGCTGACTGCGGAAGGTTATGGAACAACGAGCATGGATGCCAGCGGATCGACGGGAAAGGTGCAGATCATTTTTACCATCGTGCCTCGCCGTCATCATAAGAAGGTCGTGCGGATCATCAAGAAATTCAATCCGCGGGCCTTTTATACCGTCGAAGATGTCAAGTCAGCCAGCGAGGGGATATTTCCTTTGCGGTCCAATCTTTTCAAAACCACCTAAACCTCATCAGTTTTTTCTTTAACTTCCACGGTTTTAAGGACCGTGTCGGCAATTTCAATTAAGGTGTCTTTTTTGAAAGGCTTTTGTAAATAATCTCTGATGTTTAATTTTTCTGCGACTTGGGAGGCCATTGTTTTGTCCGCAATCACTTCCGGCAATTCGCCGCGGTTTTTTATCGCCGGATTGTTGGGCAGCCATTTCCACTGGTCCTTGGCTTTGGAATAAATCATTTCCCCTAAGCCGCTCATCAAGACGATGGGGATTTTGGCCGTCGCAGGATCGGCCTTGACCGCGGCAATGACTTTGTCCCCTCCGGCTTTTGGCATGACGAAATCAACGAAAATCATCGCGGGTACGGTTTGTTTGATGAGTTGGATACCTTCAATTCCGTCGTGGGCGAGAACTACCTCATATTTCCCGGTCCCTTCTAAGATTGTTTGAATCAAGAGGCAAAGATCTTTTTCGTCGTCAATAACAACAATTTTCTTTTTATCCATGATGTTCTCCTTTTTCCTCAGGTGGTTTTTTCGGCGCCGGCGGCAGGACAATGGTAAAGGTCGTCCCTTTTCCTACAAGACTTTGCACCTCAATGGTGCCGCGGTGCCGCTTGAGTAAAGTATAGACGGTGCTGAGTCCCAGCCCCGTCCCTTTTCCTTGCTCTTTTGTCGTAAAAAAAGGTTCAAAAATTTTGGACAGGATTTCCGGCGCAATACCATGGCCGGTATCCTCAACGTCAATTACGATTTCATCCTGATCCACGGCATTCGAAAAGGCTTTTCGCAAACGACTCGTTACGGTAATACGGCCGCCCCGAGGGGTGGAATCAATCGCATTCATCAAAAGATTGAAAAAAACCTGCTCTAAAAGAATCCGATCACCGGAAATTTCAATTGTCTGGTCATTGGTGATCTGCTGGATCGTGATCCCTTTGAATTTGGCAATATTTTTAACCAGCAGAAACGTTCCTTCCAAAAGGTGGTAGAGATTGATACTTTCGACCTTCAGATCAGAGACGCGGGCGAAACGCAGCAATTCGATAATGACATTGTTGGCCCGTTCTGCGGCCCGTTTGATCATGCCGATATAATTCTTACTTTGGTCATCGAGTTTTTCGGAGTGGTCTTCAAATTCTTCGATGCTCAGACTGATGATCGCCAGCGGATTCTTTATTTCGTGAGCAATTCCCGATGATAAAATTCCGATAGCCGCCAACTTCTCGCTTTGAATAAGCTGGTTCTGGGCTTCCTGGAGCTGTTTGTTCTTCGCCGCCATTTCAAGTAAGGTGCGCTCAAGCTTATGGCTATTGGCTTCCAATTCTATGTTGGCCTGTAATAAATTTTGCTGCAGGCGCTTTCGCTCGGTGATATCGTGTTTGATGGCGATGAAATGCTGAATATCTCCTTGACGATTACGGACCGGAGTTATGGTCATTTCTTCCGTGTAAAGCCGATCGTCTTTCCGACGGTTAAAAATTTCGTCGTGCCAAATATTTCCGGCCAGAACGGTGTTCCACATGTTTTCATAAAAATAGTCGTTGTGCAGGCCGGATTTAAAAATTCGGGGGTTTTGGCCGACGACTTCTTGTTGAGTGTAGCCGCTGATTTTAGTCAAGGCTTGATTGGCCCAGACGATTTTACCGCTTTTATCGGTAATGACAATGGCATTGGCGGCCGCTTCGAGAGCGGCGCTTTGCAACATCAATTGATTTTCAATGGCTTGTTTCTCCGTCACGTCCTGGCCGGAAATTAACGTTCCGACGGCGTTATTTTCATTGTCGAGAATGGCGGTATTGCTCCAGGCAATCACCCTTTTTTCGCCGCTTTTGGTCATGACAAAACTTTCTTCATTTTTAAGCGGCATGGAATCCTCAAGGAGAAGGAATTTCTCAAACCAATTTTGCCCGATGATTTCTTCTTCAGGATAACCGAGTATCTCGCAACCTTTTTTGTTAATCAAAGTCACTCGCCCTTCCCGGTCGAGAGTCATAATCATGACTCCGGCAATGTTAAGATAATTTTGGGCGCGGTTTTTTTCCTGGCGTAAATTTTCTTCACTTTTTTTCCTGTCGGTAACATCGCGCATAATCACATGGATGACCGTATTCTCAAGGGCGTTTTTAATGCGCCGGGCATGGGCCTCGACGATAAATGAAGTTTTATCTTTTCTTAGCATGGATAATTCAAAAGGAGGCCGTTTGGCGCCGCTCAAGAGTTGGATAAATTCTTTTGCCGCGATGCCAACGGATGGCCCCGATAGGACGTTGGTTTTGAGAAAATGTCGTCCGATCAGTTCTTCGGGGGTATAGCCGGACATCCATTCCACGGCCGCATTAGTGGAAACAATGATCCCGTGGATATTGAGAACAACCACGGAATCTGCGGCTTGCTCCACGAGGTCAACATATTTTTCTTCGGTTTTTTGCAGATTTTTTTCGCTTGTGTGCCGCTTGCGGCTAATGACGGCAATGAGTAAGACCATGATCAAGAGAAAATCAATGGATAAAGTGTAGAGTTCTAACTCTAAATGTTTATGATCCGTGTCACTTTGAGCTAGCTTAAAGAAAAGAACCGTGTACGTAATAAGGGAGGCTAAGGCTATACTTGCACCCGTCCACGGATATTGTTGGTGTCCTTTTTTTAAACGAGAAAGAGAGGGCGGCATAGGTTAAAGACTGCGTAAGAGCTTGGAATGCATAAAGTAAGCGCATTTCAATAAAGCATTGAGATAAGATCAAATTTTTTATAGCAGTCCGTCGCTGAAAAGTCAATGTTAAATAAACATTTAACATTTCTAAATTTATGATATAACTATTCGTATAAATACCGGTATTGTGCTATTTTAAGATTGTTGTATAAGTTTAAATTATGGAGGATGTATGGCGGGAAATAAAGTATACAAAGCGGGTCCAGAGGCGGACTTTGATAAAAAGCGCGGCGCGATTGATGAATCCCTTTTGGCTGCAGCTGTTTATTTTTCGGAAGACGCGATTTTGATCACCAATTCAGATATTTCTGAATCGGGTCCCAAAATTGTTTATGTCAATCCGGCTTTTACGCGCATGACGGGTTACACGGCCCAAGAGGCTATCGGTAAAACTCCTAAAATATTGCAGGGCCCAGACACGGACAGAGAAGTTTTATCTCAATTGCAGAACAAGCTTGAAAAAGGCGAAGTTTTTCGTGGCTGGACCGTCAATTATCGCAAAGACGGCCGTCGGTTTATTAATGAGTGGCATATTGAGCCGATTAAGGATGAGAGCGGTCACATTACGCATT
>JANPFV010000068.1:0-3779 GCA_031423615.1 Candidatus Omnitrophota bacterium | reverse complement strand
TTGACAAAATGGGTTTTATAAGTTTGACCAAACGACTTTCACTGTCTCATTAATTTTGATGAACCGCCGTATACCGAACGGTACGTACGGTGGTGTGAGAGGTCGGGAGATGAAATAATCATCTACCTCCTACTCGATTGACGTAAGCAAATTATCCACTGCTGTTTTTCGCGAAATGATCTTGCCCAAGCTCGTCGAGGAAGTCAACACCGGCAAAAACTTTGCCCAAACCCGCCAAGTCTATCAAAGCGTCATTCTCGCGGCATGGTATAAAAAAGCTCTAAAAGATTCTTTGCTTGGCCGCATCTACGCCGACAAATCAAAAGTCGAAGGTGTAGAAAGCGACGTCAAAGACATCAAAGAAAAAGTTTACGACCAATATTTAGAAGCCTTTAAAAAAGGCGCTTACAACTTCATCCGAGAAGAATCCAACGGCACCGACGATCCTATTCCGCGAAAATATTTTTCCGGAGGATTATTGCTGGGCCTACAAATGAGTGCGTTCAGTTCACTTTTGAAAATTGATTATAATCCTGATCATGCCTATTCAGCCGCGTCGGCATTAGCAGGGACGGGACAAATGGTTATTGAGCAAGTCAATATGAATGAACCGGAACAATTTGCCGCCTCCAGCTCCGTCTCAGCCAACTCATCCGCCGCCTCCAGCGGGGTGGGAGCAACAGATGCTTCAAACGCGGGGCAAGTCTTATTAGGTCAAATGGATGCTGCCCGGTTTAAGGGGAAGATGCGAGAAGGTTTTAGGAACGGAACTATTAAATGGACTTCCCAATTCCCCGCGTGGCAAGCCTTGGAAACCGACAAGCCCAAAATTCATAACTCCGGCGTATTTTTCATAACAGAAAAAGATGGGAAATTGTACGTTAAGTTAGGACAAAGGAAGATCCAGGATCAAAATGGGTTTTATTCTGTGCCTGTAGGAAAGGTTGATCATAGCAAAAGTCTCAATTTTGAAAATGAAGATCAATTGACGGAACTGCGTCAGAGGGGGCTTACGGCTGATGAAGATTTAACAGAGGCCAGAGAGTCGGTTCCGGCCGCGGCAGTTAGGAAATTGTTGGAAGAAACAAGAATCTCAATAGAGTTGAAGGATATTGACGGTAGAGTTGATGATTTTAGAGGAAATCACGATGGGATCTTAAACAGTTTTTTTGTTGTGATTGGCACGGGCGGTGAGGAATTTCTCGAGACGCAGGATCTGGAAAATTATCAGGATGTGCCGCTCGAATTGCTGATAAATTCTTCGGAAGAAGATGTAGGGGCCAAGGTTGAAGAGTATTTGCGCCGGCAAGTCCCGCAATCTTCTTTGATGCCCGGTCTTAAAAGAGAAGGCATGAAAAATTTAAGGCAACTTATTTTAAAGGCTATTTCTCCTTTCGAAAGTTTAAGCGCCAGCTCATCATTAACCGGCAAGGCAGGGCAAATGATTGTCGCCGCGGCCATTGCTGCGGGAAGTTTGGCTGGGCAACCGGTAATTTCTCAAGCCGCTCCAAAGCCCGTGACGGCCACGGCCGTTGCGGTTAAAAAAAACCAGCAGATTGAGAAGTTTGTTAATGAAACTTGGAAGGAGGTTCTCAATACTCTTGAACAAGAACCTATTGAAGAAAGCCAACGGCAACGAATGATCGCCGAGGCAAAGAAAATTGACCCGGAATTTGCCAAACTATTGGCTGATCTTATTAAAGTCGACATGAGTTATCTTGCTGATGAGAAAACCCTGCTCGAATTGAGTAAAAGAGGGGGAGAACTCAACAGAACATTGTTCATTCCCAATGGATTTTATATGGAGTTTGCACCCAGCATAGATCCGTATGGGCGTTATTTGATCCGTTCGGGAGTTTATAAAGTTGTCTGGCACGCCCCCATCAGTATAGCGGGCCATAACATTGAAGTTGTTTTTGGCGACACGGTGTATGCTTCAGGTCTTTGGGGAGGAGCTATGGCTTTTACATCCAATGATAAAAAATACATTGTTATAGACAGGGAGAAAATTAATAATAAGGTAGCGGAGTATGAAGCTGTGCAAAAAGGCGGTTCTTTTTTTGCTGTGGGCGAGAATAGGACAAATGATCGACTACGGGAATTAGATAATTTGCTCAGAGAACAATTTACGGGTAAAAGCAGGGAACAAATTATTTTTGATGTGATTGAGTCTGTCCTCATTCATGAGTTGGGTCATGCTATTGGGACGGAGTATGAATACGCGCTTAGTAAAACCTTTGGTCTTCCGCAAAGTTTATTTGATAGGCTGAGTCCTAATTTTAAATATCGAATTAAGGAAGAAATGAAGGCCTATGCGATACAGGTGGTTTATAGTAGACGGGGAGAGTGGTATGCGTTATTTAGTGTATTTAATAATTCCCGAGGGGCAGGGCCCAACTCGGAGAAGATTGCCTCTGAGAATATTTTACCTCAACTTTCAGATGATAAGATTTTTGAAAAAAAGAATGTTGATAATGTGCCAGCATTTCTGAGCAGGATGGCCAGCCAAAACCAGTCCCCTGACATTAAACGAACAATAAGAATGGGCGCTTTTGCTTTCCTCAGAAGTATATTTGAAAATCCCAATCGACAAAAAATTGCATGGGAATGGTTTAATCAAGCTTATCCAGGATTAGCGGATAAGCTCAAGGGGCTTAAGGACGAAGTACCAGAATTTCTTAAAAAAGTACCGCCCCAGGTTATGCAGGCTCCCCCTAAGAAAGTCTCCTCCAATAGCAATGCATCCGAAGCTGTGGCAAGTTCCACCGTCGGCGGTATCGACTTTGACCCATCCAAACTCAATTTGCAAATCAAGCGCGATGGACGCGGGGTGCCTCTGCCTTTGCCCCAGCAGAATTTGGAAAATATTGATATCAAAGGTTTGTATCCCGTCATCATCAATATTTTGCCCATCAATGCCCAGACCTTACCGATCTTAGGGCAGTTGAATGTCCCGCCGGACGTGGCCCTTTCGAAAAGTTAATTCCTTGTCATCTTGCGGAGGATTTTTTTTTGCGTTAATATAAGACGTGCAAAAAAGTTTTATTAAAAAATGCTTGGTCAAACCTCTGCAGGCCGATCTCATAACCCCTTTTCGCACCGCCTTAGGTCAGCATGACCGTTTAGAAAATTTGGGTTTTGTGGTTGAGTTGTCCGACGGCACGCAAGGTTGGGGCGAGGCCGCGGTCGCCACCCACATTACCGGTGAGACCCTGCCTACAACACAAAATTCTTTGGAAGAAATAGCGCAAGAACTCAGCGGGAAAAGTGTTGGCAGTTACCTGGCGATTTCAACCTATCTTCATGAGAAATTTCCCAAAAATAAAAGCGCGGTCGCCGCGGTTGAGACCGCCCTTTTAGATGCGCTCACCCAGCAATTGAATATACCCTTGTGGAAATTCTTCGGTCCGTCGGCACCGCGTCTTACCAGCGATATCACCCTTGTCATCAATAGCGTAGAAGAAACCGTTTTTGCGGCCAAGGATTTTTACCGCCGGGGATTTCGCAGTTTTAAAGTCAAAATCGGCCGCGATGAAGACTTAGACTTAAAGCGGGTTGCGGCCGTAAAAAAGGCGACGCGAAATTCTCCCCTTATCCTTGACGCCAATCAAGGTTATACGGCTCAGCAAATTCTCAAATTTCTCGACGATCTCAAGGGCTTCGGTGTGCGGCCGGTTTTGATCGAACAACCTGTGCCCAAAGAGGATTGGGAAGGATTGAAAAGAGTGAGCGCCATTTCCCCTGTTCCGGTTTGCGCCGATGAGAGTGCGGGCAGTTTG
>JANPFV010000067.1:0-29775 GCA_031423615.1 Candidatus Omnitrophota bacterium | reverse complement strand
TTGACAAAATGGGTTTTATAAGTTTGACCAAACGACTTTCACTGTCTCATTAATTTTGATGAACCGCCGTATACCGAACGGTACGTACGGTGGTGTGAGAGGTCGGGAGATGAAATAATCATCTACCTCCTACTCGATTGGAGCGGACTGAAGAAAAACATGGTCAGTCAAAGAGGGTCAATTGCCGGCTGGGGATTTTAAACGAGGCAGTGGATAAAACGGTACGGCTCTTATCGAGCCCACTTCTTTTGCAGGCCAGATAAAACATATCATGGATATGCTCGGCATAAGCGCCCTCACCCGCCATCCGCATTCCAAAACGGGGATCATTTAATTTTCCTCCCCGGATATCACGAATGCGGTTAAGAATTTTGTCTTTCCTGTCGGGAAAATATGTTTCCAGCCAATGGGTAAAGATATCCTTGACCGCAAAAGGTAAACGGACAATGGTATGACCCGCCGATTGGGCGCCGTGGTTAGCCACAGAGGCGACGATTTGCGGGATTTCATGATCCGTGAGTCCGGGAATAATCGGTGCTACCATCGCCCCGACGGGAATCCCCGCTTCGCTTAACTCTCGGATGGCCTTTAAACGGTGGACTGGCCGCGAGGCCCGCGGTTCCATCCATCCTCCTAATTGCGCATCTAGTGTCGTCACGGAAATAAAAACTTTGACCGCCTGATGCTTGGCCAGTTTTTTGAGCACATCGATGTCGCGCGTCACGAGATGGTTTTTGGTGATGATGACGACAGGATTGCAAAATTCCGCGAAAACTTCCAGGCATTGACGGTTCAGCTGCAACCTCCTTTCCACCGGTTGATAGCAATCCGTCGCCCCGCTCATTACAACCACTTGGGGGTGCCACTTGCGGGCTGATAATTCTTTTGCTAAAAGTTGAGGGGCATTGGCCTTGATAAGAATTTTGCTTTCAAAATCCAGTCCCGACGACATTCCCAGGTATTCATGGTAAGGGCGGGCAAAGCAATAAGAACAGCCATGCTCACAGCCGCGATAAATGTTTATTCCAGCCGTAAATCCCAGGTCCGGGCTGTTGTTATAGGTGATCAAAGATTTGGTGGTGTCGTGAAAAAATTCCGTTTTAGGCTTGGTGTTTATATCGGGTTCGTCCGGATCCGGCTCGAAAATTATTTTTTCGAAACGGTTCATGGGGTTTTGATCGGTTCCGCGACCGCGAAGAGGAGAAAAATGAGGAGGCAAGGGTTCACAAGACATGATTTAATTTTACACCTTCTGTCAAGAAGGAAGAATTTTCAAAATTCATTTAAATTTAATATTCTTTTAATGCGCGCTATGTAAAATGCTGATAAGTAAGTTCGTTAAAAATTAAAAAGGAGTGGGATATGAAAAATTTAGGTTCATTATTTTTGGTTATTGCGTTTCCGGCTGTGGCCTTGGCCGCGCCCAATGGAGCAGTGAGCAGTAATGATGTTGTGACGACTTCCGACACGACAATGGAGGCAAGTCCTGTGACGGGATCCGCCAATACTTCGGGTTCTGCCCTCACTGGTCAAAATGGAGATGTCATGAATGGCCAAAGCGGTGCGACGTTCAATGGCAGCGGCGGGACCACTTTGAATGGACAAAACGGAATAAATTCCCAAACGGGCGTCAATAAGAGTCGGGCCACAATGGCCACATCGGACGCCGCAAATGCAAATGGAAAAAATCTTAATGATCAAATTCCAACTGCGGATTTGAACCTTCAAAAGAGTATTCAAATGAGCTTGGGCAATTCGAATCGTTTTTCTAATAGTCTCAATGGCGTTAAAATCACTGCGAATTCCGGCCGCGTCCTTTTAAAAGGTTGGGTTGGCAGTGAAGAGGAAAAAAATGCTTATACTCAGCAAGTGGAAAGAGTCATGGGAGTCACCAGTGTCGATAATCAATTGCAAGTCAAACAATAAAATTGCTTGAAAGGGTCTAATGAAAAATCTCCTTTTCAGTATACTGATTCTTAGTTTTCCATCTCCAGCGGGGGCGGTGCTATATTCCGATCTTCATAATGAGAGCTCAGGAGAAAGCCGCGCCCCGGCCTTGGGCACTGGCGTAAGCCAGCCGGGCACGGGTAATACGCTGGATCAAACACAAGAAGTTCCTAGCAATGCCAATTCGGTTTTTAACTCCGATGATTCCGCTCTTTATGACAGCGTGGGGTGGGAAGCGGATGGCATGACCGTCGCAGATCGGAATTTGACCCGCGACATTCATCAAAACCTAATCAGCCGCGGGGAATTCAAGGATAGCCTCGAGGCGGTGAGAATCATCGTCCATAACGGCCGGGTCACGTTGCAGGGCACGGTCCGTAGTCAAGTTGAGAGTCATAATTTAGTCGCGGCGATTGAAAAATTAATTGGTGTCACATCCGTAGAGAATCAGCTACGTATCAAACTTTAATATCCAGCTGATTAAAAAAGAAGAGGCAGACTTGCATCTGTCTCTTCTTTGTTTTTTAACGGCCCCTTCTTTTCAAATTGATTATAAAATGACAGCATACTTATAATTGCCTTTCTTTGGGATATAAGATATATTTGATAATATTCCAAAGGAGGAATGATATGTCTATGCAGAATCAAAATAAGAAAAATGCCTCGAAAAGCATAGAAATTGTAGCAAGCCGAGAAGGCCAGCCGTTTCTTTGTCCTAAATGTCACGACCCGCTTTTTGTCGGTTTTGATCATGATGTGGAAGTTGATATTTGCCAAAAATGTAAAGGCCTTTGGGTAGACGTTATCCGTGAAAAGGACTTATTAGAAATGAAGCCCGAGGTTTTTACAATTGATGAACTTAAGCGTCTGCGCAAATTGTATCAGCCGCTCCCGCGGTCAGAAAAATCCAGTGGATATGTGCCCTGTCCGGTTTGCCGTATTTTAATGTGGCGCCGTAATTGGGGTTCTTATTCGGGCGTCATCGTTGATCGCTGCGAAGCGCATGGAACCTGGTATGATGATCAGGAAGTCGAAAAATTGCGAGAATTTGTCAAGCTGGGGGGAATTGAGTATGAAAAGTATTTCTCAGCCGCTACCGCAATTTCAGAAGTGGACATGAAATTGATGCGCAAAGCGCATGAACTCGATATGAGAATTGACTCAGCCTATCAACGGGCACGATACTATTCTTTGCTTGGATTTTAAATACCCCAAAGGAGAAAAAATGGAAATCACCAATATTGAAACGATTCCCTCTAAAACCATCACGACACATTATGGTCTGGTGTGCGGGAGCACCGTTCGATCTAAAAATGCTTTTAAGGACGTGGGCGCTTCTTTTAAAAATATGTTCGGAGGTGAACTTAAAAGTTATACCCAGCTTTTGAATGAAACCCGCCAGCAGGCCATTGACCGCATGGTTGAACAAGCCCTGCAGTTAGGGGCCAATGCTATCGTCAATGTTCGCTTCGCCACGTCGGATGTGGCCACAGGTGCGGCAGAAATTTATGTCTACGGCACGGCCGTTAAGGTTCAATAGGAGCGGATATGGAAAATCTTATAGCCTTTGGAATTTCGGTGGTTTTTTTCTGCGTGTCATACTTTATCGGGACCCAAAATGAAAAAGCCCATTACGCCGAGATTATTAAACGCGAAAAAGCCTTAGTCCACCTTCCGACAACGACATTTAAAACTTATGATCCTTTGCCTGTCGCTCAAAGCCGTCTGGTCATGGGCAATGTCATGATTGCCAGTGATTTCTTTAAAGACACCACAGCCAAGCTCGCCAGTTTTTTTGGCATGCGAATTTTCGTTGCGGAAAGCTTGGTTGACCGGGCCCGTCGGGAAGCCATTCTGCGGATGAAAGAAAGTGTTTCGGACGCGGACACGATCATCAATGTTCGTGTGGACACCTGCAAGATCGGGGATAGGCAAAAAATGTCGGGTGTAGAGGCGCTTGCTTACGGAACCGCGATTTACTTTCAAAAATGAAATTCGAACCCCAATATATCGATACAAATCTTAACGCTCCTCAGAGAGACCACCTGCAGGATTTTTTTCGTTTAAGCGGTTTGCTCATGGCGATTTTCTTTTCGTTGTATCTGGTTTTAGGATATGTGGCGGAAAGGCTCGCCCAAAACTTATCGCCGCATATGGAGGAAATGATGGCGGCCGGATTTTTAGAAAGAGTCCCGCTCAATGATTTTCCTGCCACCCGCCGCTATGTGCAAGGCGTCCTCGAACGCTTGGTTGCCGCTGACAAATCTCTGCCGCCTTTTAAATATAAAATTTATATTGTCGAAGATAAAATTGTTAATGCCGTGGCTTTGCCCGGGGGAAATCTTATTGTGTTTACCGGTTTGCTCGAGAAAATCAAAAATGAAAATGAACTGGCCATGGTCTTGGGGCATGAATTGGGTCATTATGTGCACCGCGACCATTTGCGCGGTTTGGGACGCGGCCTCGTCCTCGTCACTCTGGGGAGTTTGATAGGGATTTCCGGTGATATTCCGTCCTTTGTCATGCCCTCGTTACAAACATACAATTTTCGGTTTTCACGGATTCAGGAAGGCGCGGCCGATCAATTCGGTGTTGACATTGTTCAAAAAACTTATGGCCATGTGGGTGGTGTTTTGGGAGTCTTTGATATTTTAAACAAGGAAGAAACCGGCAAAGTTAAAACCCCGGGATTTTTTTCAACGCATCCGGACACTCTTTCACGGAAACAATCCATCAGCGATGATATAAAAAAGAAAAGATATCTACAGGCCGCGGATGTGACACCTCTTCCCCCGCCGGGTCAGTTGCCGTTTAAAGACGATAAGGGGATTGAAGGGGCGGGAAAAAATGAGACGAAAAATAATGAAACGGAAAATAATGAATACCGCGTTGAAGGAAACAGGGTCAATGGGAAATATGAAGGGCCCTACAAATGGTACACCAAGAGTACGGGCAAGCTTCATACCCAGGGAGAATATCACGACGGTGTTGAGCAAGGGACTTTTAAAAGATATTACGAAAACGGCAATCTGCTTTGTGAATGGCAGTATAATAAAGGCGAATACGAAGGCCTGACGACTCATTATTATGAAGACGGTCAAGTGGAAAGCCGGTTTTATTATCTGAGTGGGAAAAGTATCGGCTCCTATTATTCCCCCGAATATCTCAAGCGCAAGACGAATAAAGACCAGAAGTTTTTTCTTTTACGCCAGGCGTCCGGAGAAGAACTTTTTGCGTTAGTGTGGCTGGATGGGCAGGGAAATGTAACGTCGATACAGTTTTATGATTTGCAGGAAAAGTCCGATGGCCGGCATGATTACCTGCTCAAAACAAAAGAAGGCGGGAAACCGGTCAACGTGGTCTTGTTTATAGAGCATGGGGTGGTTTTACAGTATTGGGTCCGTAGCGATTTTAAGCCCGCGGTGGCCGATCGTCTTAATCCGGTCGTCTTTACCGTTGTCAGCGATGAGGGAGAAGAGATGACCTTTACTTTTCATTGGAATCCTGACGGCCATGTCGGAAATATTGATTTAAAACCGGCCAGTTTGAAACCCGCGTACATTATAAAAAGATTGCGATCCTGAAATGAACGAGAGCACTCCCAAGGATAAGGTTTGGTTATGTTTTTCTATCGCGGGAATGTGTTTTATATTATTTCTGGGCACATCCTATGTCGATACTGCTATTTTTGAATCCCACGTCAAGAATCTGGTTTATCTTAAAATTTTATTTTTGATCGGGTCCGTCGCCTCCCTTTGGTACGGTGTCGCGTCTTATAAGAGATTCAAGGAATTAGAAGTGCCGATCAAGGCTTTGAAAGAAAAACGTGACCGCTGGCAAGCCGAAGAAACACGGCGCACCACTGAAATCGATGATTTAGAAGAGAAATGGATGGAAAAGGAGTTTGACAGTGAGGAATATGAGAAGCACGCTGAAGAAATCCGGTTGATGCGCGTTGACGTGGACCTTTTAACGCAAAGGATCGAAGCTTTAGACGATAAAATCAATGGTTTTTATTACGGAAAAGAATTTGTCGAAGAAATAAAGAAATTCCGCGCCAGTAACCAGAAAGAAATTTAATCAGGCCCTTCCCGATTCAGGTTTACTTTTTTAACGCAATGTGCAATTTTTACTGATTCGAAGAGTCCCTTTGAGGCTCATTTGTTTTGCGCCTTTATGGCGCTATTCGCCTAAAAAGGACTCGCCGGATCAGTAAGCATCAATCATCATGATCGATTAAAACTTGCACACGGCGTTTTTTAATTTTAAAGCGGCTGATAAGTCTGCTATAGTATTTGATCCGTCGCTGTTTTTGCCGGTAGGGTGGGTTTATTAAAGCATGAGAAACATATGAAAAAAATCGTTCTGATTGATGATGAAAAGGAAATTTGTAATCTGCTTAAAGCGACCTTGGAACGCGCGGGCCCTTACGAAGTGTTTGTGGCTTATAATGTTAAAGACGGTCAGGCCGTTTGTTTACAGCACAAACCTGAGCTTATATTTTTGGACTACTGCCTTTATGATGAAAAAGCCGACGAGGTTATCAATTTTTTGAAGATCCATGCCGAAACAAAGGACATTCCCATCGTAATAATGAGCGGAATGGGGGAAATGACCTATTCTTCCAAAAAGGACAAGTGGCAATGGCTGCCGAATTCTCCCGCGGCCCTTCATCGTCCGGAAATCCCGGATTCCCTGAAATGGAAAAGATATTCTGAAGAAGCGGCCGCTGAGATGGGGGTGAGCGTTTATCTGACCAAACCATTTAGCCGTGAGACCTTGGTTGATTTGGCCGGCCGAATCTTGGATATTTCCGAAGAAAAGAAGGAAAAGGAGTCATGAAAATTTCTAAACTTCGTTGTGGGATGACGGGTCAGTAAGACAGGGGTGTAAGTGCATCTTCGCCAGCTGGCATAAATTATTTATTTTCATAATGTTGCTACGGGATTGTCGCTGTCGGCCGACAATAATTTTTAAATGATGTTAGCTCCATTTTAAAAGTGGACAATTTACACTTTAAAAGTGGACAGTCCCAGTAAGTTAGTTTTAATGAATTGGACGTCTAAAAGTTGATCTTTGAACCAGAATCTGACCTCCGATAAACCAGATTGATCATCCGGGTGAATGCGCAGGTTGACAGTTTCGCGAATAGGCGCATGGTTGAATTTTATTTTCTGGTTGTTGATTGACACGCAACGATAAGAATCAACAGTGCGAGCGGCTCTAAAGCAAAAAATGTCTTTGGTTGTTTTGTATGGCGGAGGAATAAAAAAATTGCGGAAGACGGATCGCTTTTCTTTTAAGGCTTTTTGATAACGCAAGAATGGAATTTCTCCAGTGGTTGAATGTACACGCTTGTAATTATATTCATGAACTTCCCGGAATAAGATTTCATTAGCCTTTGCCAGCGAGCTGATGTTTTCTCTGGCGCAAATACGAACGATATGGTCCTGAAGCCAACGGTAAGGACGTTCAATTTTTCCTTTGGCTTGCGGTGATAAAGCATAGATGACTTTAACTTGGCAATCATTGACCACTTGTTTCCATTGCGGGGTTGTGTCGTCAGTCTGCAGGTGATGCTCTTTGTAACGATAGTAATCGCGGCCTTTGACAAAACGGAAGATAGAATCCTGGTCAACGTACATGGATAAAGGCAGTCCAAAAGTTAAGAAAACTTTTTGAATAGCGACGATGTGCGGCCAAGCGATGTCACGTAAAACGAGCATCGCGTAAAGTATCATTCGACTAAAGTCATCCAGCGAAGTCAATAGCCACCATTTTTGTTGTGCGTAAGGGCTAAAAAGGTGCTGGGAGGAGTCATGCTGAAGCAATTCACCGACATTATTGGTAATGACCTCGCGGTCATGAGCTTTTGTTTTATTTGAACGATCAATATAAAATCCACTCTTTTTAGCATGGTTGATAATGGTTTGTAGTGCGACTTTTTGCCCTTGTCGATTTTCAAGATCGTTTTTTATAAAACTGTAGTTGTAAGACCAAATCGGCATGTGTTTGTTGTCAATAAATTCTTTGGTTGTTTTCAGTTCTTTGAGGATGTTCTTTTCGATTTTGGGATCAATGGCTCTGGTCTTTCTTGTACGCTTGTAAGCAATACTGAAGTTCTGCGGATCTTTTCGATATTCAGTCAACAAGCTAAAGAACCGGCTTTTGCCTATTTTAAGAATTGTTTGGATATGCTCACGGTTGATTTCACCGGCTAAATATCTTTGCAAAAGGTCTTTGATCTGTTGATCAGTAAAGTTTTTATGGATGTGTTTGGTCATGGCTGCCCTCCCAGGGTTTTTGGGGAAGTATGACCGATTTAACTCTTAATAGAGGTGTCCACTTTTAAAATGGAAATCCCTTTAAAAACTGTCCACTTTTAATTTGGAGATGACAAATAATTTTTAAATGATTGACTTCTTAAGCCATTTTATATATATTATGTGCTTAATCTTTATATAAATTTGCTTTAAATCCTATATATTTCCAATCTTTAGGGAGGTTTTTAGTAATGGCTGAATGGATAGGAATTAACCGCCGCGCGAGACGTTGTTATGGTTTTGATGAAGTCGCGCTCGTTCCGGGCATGGTGACCGTTAATCCTAACGAAGTTGACACCAGTTGGACTATTGGCGATATGAAATTTACGGTGCCCATTTTGGCCGCCGCAATGGATGGTGTTGTGGACGTCAAGTTTGCGATTGCTATGGGAAAGGCGGGAGGGGTCGCCGTTTTAAATCTCGACGGCATTCAAACCCGTTATGAAAATTCCGATGAAATTTTAAACGAAATCTCCAGCGCTTCCCCGGAAGATGCGACGAAGCTGGTCCAGACCTTGTATTTAAAACCGGTCAAGGATGAATTGATCGCCAAGCGCATCCGTGAAATTAAAAAAGCCAAGGTTCCGGCGATTGTCAGTTGTATTCCTCAAAATGCCAAGCATTTCTCTGATATTGCCGTCGATGCGGGTTGCGATCTTTTTATTGTCCAGCAAACCGTTGCCACGACCCGGCATATTTCCACTGAATACAAAGTTTTAGATTTAGAAAAGTTTGTGAAAGGCTGCAAGGTCCCGGTGATCTTGGGCAATTGCGTCACGTACGACATGACGCTTGAACTTATGGAAATCGGCGCCGCCGGAGTTCTCGTCGGTATAGGTCCGGGCGCGGCCTGCACAACCCGCGGAGTTTTGGGGATTGGCGTTCCGCAGATCACGGCCACTGTCGACGCCGCCGCGGCACGGGATTATTTTTTCAAACGCCGGGGGAAATACATCCCGATTATTACCGACGGTGGGATGCGTATCGGAGGAGAAATTTGTAAAGCGGTCGCCGCCGGTTCGGACGCGGTCATGGTCGGGTCTTCCTTCGCGCGCGCCGAAGAAGCTCCCGGACGCGGTTATCACTGGGGAATGGCCACATCGCATGCCAATTTACCCCGCGGGACACGTATCCGTGTTGGAACAACCGGGACCCTTAAAGAAATCCTTTTCGGGCCGGCCAAGGTTGATGACGGTTCGCAAAATCTTGTCGGCGCTTTGAAAACATCCATGGGTTCCTTAGGCTGCCAGAACATTCAGGAAATGCATGATGTGGAAATGATTATCGCTCCGTCAATCCAAACGGAAGGAAAAGTTTTTCAGGTGGGACAGCGCGTGGGAATGGGAAAGTAAATCGGACTGTCATTTTCAAATATTTGAGCGGAAATTTTTTAAATGGATCTTCGCCAAGAAAGGCGAGCTTGACAAAACCAAAGGTTAAAACATGACAGCGAAAGATACGAAGACAGTGACAAAGACAGCCAGCAAAGCCACCAGCACATCCGCGCGAAGATCCTTGCAGAAAAAATTTATGAACCGCAAGAAGAAGTTTAAGGCCAGCCGCTGGGCGGCCAAACCGACCCGCAGTTCCAAATTTGATAAAATGGTCAAATCCTCGACGATCACCAAGCCGCGCGTCAAAGAATTGATTCTTGTCCTTGATTTCGGTTCCCAATACACCCAGCTGATCGCCCGGCGCATCCGGGAAAACAAGGTTTTTAGCCGTATCGTCCCTTTTAATATTACTCCGGAAGAAATTATGAAACAAAATCCAAAAGGGATCATTCTTTCCGGTGGACCGCTCAGCGTTTACGATAAAGGCGCCCCTTTGCCGGATCCGGGAATTTTTAAACTCAATGTCCCGATTCTGGGGGTTTGTTACGGAATGCAGCTGATTACTCATATGTTTGGCGGCACCGTTCAAAAAAGCAAGGAACGCGAATTCGGCCGGGCTGAGCTTTTTGTTGACAGCAACAAGGACCTTTTTTCAAATCTTCCGACGAATCTGACATGCTGGATGAGCCATTCGGATATTGTGACTAAGATCCCGCAGGGCTTTACGACCTTGGCCCATACGCTCAATACTTCTTTTGCCGGGATTGCCAACCGTCAGAAGAAAATTTTTGCCGTTCAGTTTCATCCGGAAGTTGTTCACACCCAGCGCGGGTCGCAAATTCTGGTCAATTTTGTTTATCAGATTTGCGGATGTTTGCCCCGTTGGACAATGGACAAATTCATCGATGCGTCCATAACCCAGATTCAGGAACTCGTCGGGAGTAAACGGGTAGTCCTGGGGCTGAGCGGCGGGGTCGATTCTTCCGTTGCCGCGGTTTTGTTGCAAAAGGCAATCGGCAAGAATTTGCATTGCATCTTCGTGGATAATGGACTTTTGCGCAAGAATGAAGCGGTATCCGTCGAGAAAACGTTTAAGGGCCATTTTAAGATGAACCTGCATTGTGTGGATGCGACCCAGAGATTTTTGAACCGCCTTAAGGGCGTTGAAGATCCAGAACAGAAACGCAAACTCATCGGCGATGAATTTATCAAGGTTTTTCAAGATGCCTCCAAGAAAATCAAGGGCGCAGAATTTTTGGGACAAGGAACACTTTATCCTGACGTCATTGAATCAATTTCGCCCATCGGCGGGCCTTCCGCCACGATCAAAAGCCATCACAATGTCGGCGGCTTGCCCAAGGACATGAAATTTAAGCTCGTTGAACCTTTGCGGGAATTGTTCAAAGACGAAGTCCGCGCCATCGGAAAAGTCATGGAAATGCCGGAAGGCGTTTTGGCCCGTCAGCCGTTTCCGGGTCCGGGACTCGCGATCCGCATCTTAGGCGAAGTCACCAAAGAGCGGTTGGAAATTTTGCGCGAAGCAGACGAGCGGGTGATGGATGAAATCAAAAAAGCCGGGCTTTATACCGAGGTCTGGCAATCGTTTGCCGTTCTTTTACCGATTAAGACCGTCGGTGTTATGGGCGATCAGCGGACGTACGAAAACGTGATTGCGATCCGCTGTGTGTCCAGCGTCGACGGGATGACGGCCGACTGGGTGCATTTACCGTATGACCTTTTGGCGCGAATTTCTAACCGCATTATCAATGAGGTTGCCGGAGTCAATCGCGTGGTTTACGACATCAGTTCCAAACCGCCCGCGACAATCGAGTGGGAATAAATCTGCTCTGCCATTTCTGTTCTTAAGCGCCGGCCTTTTTATGGTCCCGGACTTGCCGCTGTTCTCCAATAAATTTTCTGATCGGGTCTACAGATAAATTTGCTATCCGTCGAGGTGTATTTTATACTTGTGGCGTATGGGTGAATCGTCGATTTTTCTTAAAACCCAGATTAAAACATGGGATCAGAAAGCATCAATCATAACGACAAATTAAATTTGCACACGGCGTTTAATTTAAAATTTACGAAGGAGTCCTATGAAAATTTCGTTGCCAGAATTCAAACCCACCATTAAAAAAGGTTTGTCGCTCTTAATCCTCTGCGCCTTCTTGGTTAATACGGCCTTACCCGCTTACGCCCAAAGCGCTTTTGTGCTTCCTGTGCCGGGCGAAATGGTTGAATTGAGCGCCCCGTTTACCCCGCCGCTTTTAAAGGCCATTAAGGTCGATCCTGATGATCCTTTTGCTTTCAATTTTATTGTTGACAGCGGCAGTGACAAAATGCCGGACAATGAGTTAAAAACCGAGGCTGATAAATTGATTCGTTATTTTCTTGCCTCTCTGACGACCCCGGAGAATGACCTGTGGGTCAATCTTTCCCCTTATGAAAAAAACCGGATCATTCCGCAATCCTTCGGTGTGACGGAAATGGGCCGCGACCTTTTGGCGCAGGATTACATTTTGAAACAGATTACCGCGACCTTGATGTACCCCGAAAAGGAGTTAGGAAAGAAATTCTGGGATAAGGTTTACCAAAAGGCTTATGAAAAATTTGGGACCAACGATATGATGGCCAATACTTTTAACAAAGTGTGGATCGTTCCCCAAGAGGCCATTGTTTATGAAAACGGCATGACCGCTTACATAAGCGAGACCCGGTTAAAGGTCATGCTCGAAGAAGATTATCAGGCTTTGGAACATAGCACCACGAATCCTAGTCAGGTCCGTACCGATGTCAATAGTATCGGCGCGCAAGTCGTTCGGGAGATCATTATTCCGGAACTTGAAAAAGAGGTCAACGAGGGAACCCACTTTGCATCCTTGCGGCAGGTTTATAATTCCTTGATTCTTGCCAATTGGTACAAAAAGAGACTCAAGGACAGTATTCTTGCAAAAATGTATGTCGATAAAAATAAAGTCGGCGGGGTCGATATCGACGATAAAGCCGAGACGCAAAAAATATATGGCCAATATGTCGATGCCTTCCAAAAAGGTGTTTACAACTACATCAGAGAAGACATCGATCGTGTTTCCAAAGAACCTATGCCGCGTAAATATTTTTCCGGTGGGATGGACTGGAGCGCTTCGTCAGCCTTGGTTGAATTTCGTCAAGGCATGCCTCCGGAAGCTGATAATAAGGCTCACGGCAGATTTGTTCGCTTCACGGTTGTTTTAAATTTATTGAGAGGAAAAGGTAAAGAAATGTTTTCATTGCCCAGAGGCGGTTTGGGTAATATTGCCGGTAAATTAAAACAAATGGCTGCGGCCTTAGGCGCGGCCATGGCTTTGGCCGGGCCGGCTCCGGCGGGTGCTGTGGCGGGTGATGCCGTTGTGGCGCAAGCGCAACCCAAGGCCCCAAAGCCGGGCGTGGCAAATTCTGCGGCTAAGAATCAAGCGAAAGTCCTGGCCGATATTAAGAAACTTCAGGGTGAGGTGGATGGACTTGCAATAAAATATCCAAGCACTCCTTCTACGCTGAAGCAAGCTATGGAGAAACGAAAGGACATAGAATATCTTATAAAGTCAGCTGAGGGATTTTTAGAATTTCTAGGAAATAATCCTATTATGCAAGGAGCCTTGGAAGTTCTACTTGATGAACTTAAGCAGGAATTGGGCAAAGCAAAATCTGATTTAGCAAGATTGGCGCTGGACACTCCTGAGTTGAACGCTTTCTTTGAACGACTTTTAAAGGCTCAGAAAAATAGGGATTATCCTGAAATTGTTAGACTTTCCAAAGATTTCATTTTTAAATTGGTAATGCGTGGTCAAGAATTTGGGCTTAGCGGTACTTCTGAGTTTGAGGAAAGAATAAGCGATGCTGTGAACACCCAATTTGATGCCTATTATCAAGACTTTGTCCAAAGATTCAATGCCATTGCCAAACAGAAAGATCCCCAAAAAGCAAAATCCGACAATGAGGCGCTTTTAAAGGAGATCGAGGATCTTACCAACACAGCGCAGTTTAAAAGCACAAGTCGGAGTTTACAAACCAGCATGAGAGAACTTAATGATGCTGTCAAAAATAATTTGAATAAGTCAAAGGATGATAAGCCTGTTCTACCGACCAGCTCGTCAACGGATACATTCGGTGGTATCGATTTTAAGGCGGACAGGCAAAATATTAAGATTCGTGGAAACTATGCTCCTATTCCATTGAATATTGATTTGCCGAAATTACGAAATATCCAATTCGATGGACTTTTTCCGGTTATTATCAACATGGTTCCTGTGGGCAGTCTGCCCTTGTTTTTAAGTCAGGTGGTTATCCCCAGTAATGAGAAAATTGCCAAAACAAACTAAGCATTTCTTTAATAAAATTGCGGCTATCGTTGCGATGGCCGCAGTTTTATTAAACGCCGTTTTGCCTGCTTATGCGCAAAGCGCATTTTTGCTTCCTGCCGTCGGAGCTCAGGTTGCTCTGAGCCCTGCTTTTACTCCGCTATTGCTTAAGGCCGTCAAAGTCAATCCAGATGATCCTTTCCAGTTCGACTTTATCGTTGAGGAAGGCAGTGCGCGGCTTCAGAGCGACGAACTAAAATCTCAATCAAAAAAACTGATCCGTTATTTTTTGGCTTCGTTGACTACTCCCGAAAACGATCTGTGGGTCAATCTTTCTCCATATGAAAAAAACCGCATTGTTCCCGACTCTTTTGGGGTGACCGAAATGGGGCGTGATCTTTTGGCGCAGGATTATCTGCTTAAACAAATCACCGCGACCTTGATGTATCCCGAGGGAGAATTAGGTAAAAAGTTTTGGGACCGCGTGCATAAACAGGCGTATGAAAAATTCGGCACCTTGAAAATCCCCACCAACACGTTTAATAAAGTTTGGATAGCTCCGCAAAAGGCGGTGGTTTACGAAAATGGCATGACAGCCTATGTCGATGAGACCAAGCTAAAGGTCATGTTGGACGAAGATCTGCCCAATCAGAAGGGCAGATCGGAGTCCCGCGCTCCTGCGCGGGAAGAAGATGATGTAGTGCTGTCAAATCACAAGGACAGTGCGGAGTTCTTGGCTCCTGCGAAGGATGTTAATAATATCAGCTCGCAGATCATTCGGGAAATCATTCTTCCCGAACTTGAAAAGGAAGTGAACACTGGCACTCATTTTGCGCCCTTGCGGCAAATTTATAATTCCCTCATCTTGGCCAATTGGTACAAGAAACGTTTGAAGGACAGTATCCTCAGCCAAATTTATGTTGATAAAAATAAAGTGGGGGGTGTAGATATCGAGGACAAGGCGCAGGCGCAAAAAATCTATGACCAGTATGTCGAGGCCTTCAAGAAGGGCGTTTATAATTATATCAAGGAGGATTATGATCCTGTCAGTCAGGAAAGTTTGCCGCGCAAATATTTTTCCGGCGGCATGGGGTTGATGAACGCCAGCTCGGCGATAGAATGGCATTCGGGCTTTCCGGATAAAATCGCTGGGTCAAATCCGCGCCTGCACGACATTAAAACCGAGGTCGCTTTTTCCACGGCGTCTAATAAATCCGGATTGAACCATGCCTCAGCTTCGGCGTCTTTACTTTTGTTCGATAAAGTAAAATCGGGTCTTGTTGCTCTCGCCGCGACGGCCTTTTTGGTTTCTCCCTGGGAAGCCATTGCCGCGTCGCGCAGTCTTGAGGAATTACAAACGACGGAACGTAACACTCAAATTGTCATGGAATTTACCGATCCGCGTATCTACGAAAATTTGCAATCCCGTATCGATATGATTTTATTTAATCGCGCCATAGCTAAGGCTAATCAATTGGCGGAAGAATTCCGCGCTCTGCCTCAGGATGCTTCTGTTGAGACATTAAATGCGCTTCTTCAGTTTAGAAATAAATTGAAAAATTTTATGCAGGAATCAGTTGTCTATGGCACGGCGGCCGTTGATATCCTGCAAAATCTATTGGATCGTATTGATGCCGAAATTGAGGACGTTTATGATGCATTAAACACTACCGCCCTTCTCCAATTATTCCGGGATAATAAGAAAAAGTTTCGTCCCTTAATTGAGCGCGAGGATTATGAGGGGATGGCGGAGATGATTGACAATGATATCATGCCGCACTTTCTTCGTCTGCAAACAACGATCATCGGTCAGAACGCTCAGGATATGCTCAAGCAATTTATCGCAAGGGCGGCCAGAGACTCCGGCATGGCAAGATCTTTGGTATCATTAGAAAAAAGATTTCTCAAGGTGCAGCATGATCCGGCCGCCGCAGATATTCTTAGAGAAATAAAAACTGAGCTCGATAGTATTTTAGCCTTACCCGATAACGGCATTGATCCCGATCTGAAAAAAAAGGCTGAGAAATTAAGAAACGCGGTGGGAGAAAGTTTAAAGAATAAAGCACTCGCTTCGTCCCCTTTTTCCTCCAGCTCGGCCGTGGTTGCTTTTTCCGACACTTTTCTTAATGAACCGGCTTTTCAGTTGGTAGATGCGGAAAAGAATTTCTTAAAAGTGGCGTCCGGGGAGTTTTCGGTTATTTTGGGAAAAAGGATTTTCTATGCTCATAGTCAGGGGGCGGTTGGATTCGATGGAAAATCTCTGATTCTCCGGTTGAGCGGTCGATTTTCGCCTCGGCAAATAGAAAATTTCTTGAACAATATTTCTACAAAAGTCGTAAGGACAATGGGAAATCGAGATGTGGTTAATAGACATTTTCCCGAAGTGGCCCAACATTTTGCTGAGTACTATTACCAAAATTACCATTTGCCTAAAAGGGAGGGAAAGAATGTTTCCCCGGATGTTGACATTTTTAAAATCAATATACTCTCCGATCAGAATCTCGCTGATGGATTATCCGCCGTTCTTTTGGGCGCTGGTTTGCAGGGATTTGTAGCCATGACGGAATACCCCAGAATCCGCTGGTTGCTTGTTGATCAAGGTCCTTTTATTGTCAGCGCTTTAAAAAGATATAAGGAGTTGACCAGATCTGAAATCGTAACTGTTAAGTCGGCGGATGTGACTAGCCCGGAATTCCGCCGATATGTCACACCGGATTATGACCGGGTTATATTAAAAGCTATTCTGCACGAAGTCGGAAGGACAAAACCGGCCGTGACCGAATTCGAATCTAATATGGAAGAGAACATTCCTCTGGATTCGCCCATCGCGCAGAAGGCACGGCAAGCTCTTCTGGAAAACGCCGCGGCTATGTTAGGGAATAGTGGGCGTTTAATTATTATTGAAACTACTGCACGCAACCAGCCCCAAGCGGCTCAGATACTTAAAGAGCAAATTAATACGGCGCTAAGCGCAGGGGGTGTGTCTGGTTCATTTAAGGAGTACACCACCGAGGATAGGACGACATTTGTTTTTAACGGAAGAAAAAATGTTTCCTCCAGCTCTTTGAATTTTAATACCGCCAATATGGCGGCTCGTGATGCTCGAGTTAAAGAAATTTTTGCTGAGTCCAACATAACTTTCATGAAATCTTTAGGCACGCCTTACGCACTCTTTCATTCCGCAAGGCGAATCGTCCAGAGCATAGATAGTCCTATCGTCCCTGAATTTGGAGAACAAGTCTTTTTGCCGCAATTTATCGATCATATTTTTGCGCGGGCCATCGCCTTGGGAAATCCCAAATCGGGCCCTGCCCGGTTGGTCTTTTTGCAAGCCGGCGCTAAACCTTTATATGACGCCGCGCAAATAGCTGCGCGATTCAGTAAAGGCTCTATTCCGGAAAATAATCTCAATCTCATTTGGGGAACCATGGCTAATTTAGAAGCGATGAAGGCTAATCCCGACGAGCAACCCATTCTGTTTATAAAATATTTATATGATCAAGGACTATTGACCGACGGGCCTAATCGTATTGTCTTCGTTGATACGGATATTGGTTATGGTAATTTGGGAACAACCTTGCTTATTGCCAAAACTCTCTTTGATAATGATGTGATCGACAAGTTCAATGATCGCTTTGGCACAGTATTGGGTTTTAGAATCCAGCCTTTTAATGAAGAAGGATCGGATAATAAAATTGACTTTCAAGTTATGCATTCCGATTATGTCGACCAACCTG
Organism: Candidatus Omnitrophota bacterium; assembly: GCA_031423615.1. Classification (GTDB taxonomy): domain Bacteria; phylum Omnitrophota; class Gorgyraeia; order Zapsychrales; family JANLHA01; genus JADLGJ01. Next base: position 12,097 of record JANPFV010000067.1, on the reverse strand, counting down.
CAAAATGGTCCTTGCATTTTGAGGAGGAAAATATTTCGAGAAAGATAGGAGCAAAATTGAAAGCCAGTATTCATGGATACAATCATACGGAACCCGTATCAATTAAGGATCATATTGCGAGTCTTTGGAGTCCTATCGATAGTTTTATTAAGACTGAAAATATTGCTGATGTCTTTTCATTTAATTCAAAAACAGGCAAGGTTAGCGTGACAAGGATTCCGCCTTATGAGCAGGTTTATGGGGACATTGATATGTTGAAGCTTGCGCGCGCCATTCAAGATGCCGGACTTTTGCTGGGAATGCTGGATGTTCTGGAGGCCAAGGGTAATGATGTCAAAACGGAGGCGGACAAGGTGATTGCAAATCTGAAAGAGGCTTTTGAAAAAAGTGGTTTGACCCAAGAGGATTTTAACAACCCAAAACAAGGGGAATTCAGGGCGTCCTCACCTCTCACGGATACGGGGCTTGATAACGTCGGCGGTATTGATCTTTCTGCGGATAAAACCAATCTTGAAATCCGCGGTAAAAGTGAACCCATCCGCTTTAATTTTGACGGCCAACAATTCAAGAATTTGCGCTTTGACGGTTTTGAGCCGGTTATTATCAACATTACTCCGGTCGTGAACCTGCCATTATTTTTAACCGCGAACACCGAAACCACATCTGAAAACCAAATCAGCAAGGTTAACTGAAACCTCAGCCTTAAAATTTCTTGCCAATTTCCCCGCCTTTAGTTTAGAATAACGCACCATGTCCAATATTGATTACGTCCACTTACACGTCCATACGCAATACAGTCTGCTCGACGGAGCTTGCCGGGTTACCGAACTTATTAAAAAAGCCGCGGAGTATAAAATGCCCGCCTTGGGCATGACCGACCACGGCAATCTTTTCGGGGCCATTACTTTCTACGAAACCGCTAAAAAGTACGGCGTCAAACCGATCATCGGCTGTGAAGCCTATGTCGCGCCGGCTAGTCGCCACGACCGCAATCCTCAGCAGGGCGGGGCGTCGCACTTGGTCCTTTTTGCCAAAGACCTGGCCGGATACAAAAATTTGATGAAACTCGTTTCCGCAGGATATCTCGAAGGATTTTATTATCGTCCGCGCATGGACAAGGAGCTTTTGGCGAAACATTCTGAAGGTTTATTATGTACATCGGCCTGTTTGCGCGGGGAAGTGGCTTACAACTTGATGAAGGGAAATTACGACGCCGCAAAGAAAGCCGCTCAAGACTTGAGTGAAATTTTCGGCAAAGGAAATTTTTATATTGAACTCATGGAACACGGATTGCCCGACCAGAAGCCCGTCAATGAAGGCTTGATGAAAATTGCCAAGGAATTAAATTTGCCCTTGGTTGTGACCAATGACGTCCATTATCTTGAACAAGTCCAGTACAAAGCGCACGAAGCGTTGTTGTGCATTCAAACTCAGACTTTCTTAAATGATCCTAACCGCATGCGTTTGAAAACCGACCAGTTCTTTTTTAAGCCGCCGGAGCAGATGAAACGGGAATTTCTGTGGGTGCCCGAGGCGCTGACCAATACCGTCGAGATCGCGGAAAAATGCAATGTGGATTTGCAGTTTGGGCAATACCATTTACCGAATTATGAACCTCCTGCCGGAATGACCCGGGAAGCCTATTTAGAAGATCTTTGTGCCAAAGGGATCCGGGCGCGTTTTGGCGCTATGACGGCGGCTTTACAAGAGCGGCTGACCCACGAATTGACCACAATCAAAAAAATGGGGTTCGTCAGTTATTTCTTGATTGTCTGGGATTTTATCCATTATGCGAAACAGCGCGGCATTCCCGTCGGGCCGGGCCGCGGTTCGGCGGCGGGAAGTCTGGTCAGTTATCTTTTGGGCATCACCGATTTGGATCCGATTCGTTATGGTTTATTGTTCGAACGTTTTTTAAATCCTGAACGTATGAGCATGCCGGATATCGATATCGATTTTTGTTTTGAGCGGCGGCAGGAAGTTATCGATTATGTCACCAATAAATACGGGAAAGACAATGTGGCGCAGATCATTACTTTTGGAACCATGCAGGCCCGCGCCGCGGTGCGTGACGTCGGGCGGGTCATGAGCGCGCCTTATGCCGACGTTGATAAAATTGCCAAATTGATTCCCGCGGAAATCGGCATGACCTTGGAGAATGCGCTCAAGGTTGAGCCGCAGCTGGCCAAACTGTGTCAGGAAAATGAAATGGCTAAAGATATTGTGGAGACCGCCCAGGTTTTGGAAGGTTTAAATCGTCACGCCTCAATCCACGCGGCGGGAGTTGTTATTTCCGATAAGCCTTTAACGGAATATGTTCCTCTTTTTAGAAGCACCGATGGGCAGGTGACGACGGGATTTTCGATGGATGGGATTGCCAAAATCGGTTTGCTCAAAATGGATTTCTTGGGGCTTCGCAATTTGACCGTTATTGACAAAGCAGTCAAATGGATCAAGAAAACCCGCGGCATCGATCTGGATTTGGGCCAACTGACCTTTGACGATAAGAAAACTTATGAGCTGCTCGGGACCGGAAAGGCCTCGGGGATTTTTCAATTGGAAAGTGCGGGGATGCGCGAACTTTTGCGTAAAATTAAACCCAATCAATTTGAAGACCTCATTTCCATCTTGGCTCTTTACCGTCCGGGACCCATGGGTTCGGGCATGTTGGAAGATTTTATCAAGCGCAAACGCGGGGAAGCGACGGTCAAATATCCTCATCCTAAGCTTGAGGGAATTCTTAAAAGCACGTTTGGGATCATCGTTTATCAGGAACAAGTCATGCAAATGGCCAGTATTTTGGCGGGATTTTCCATGACGCAGGCCGATCATCTCCGTCGGGCAATGAGCAAAAAAATACCTGAAGACATGGCCAAAATGCGTGAGCAATTTGTAGTGGGCTGTCTTTCCGCCAACCAAATAAAGCCAGAAGAAGCCAATAAGCTTTTCGATTTGATCGATTATTTCTCAGGATATGGTTTTAATCGCAGTCATTCCGCGGCCTATGCGGTCATTACCTATCAAACCGCGTATCTCAAGGCCAATTATTCCGTTGAATATATGGGCAGTCTTCTCACTTGTGAAAAGGACAACACCGACAAAGTGGTGGAATACGTCAATGCCAGCGAAGAGTTGGGAATAACGATTTTGCCTCCGGACATTAATGAAAGCATCGTGGAATTTAATGTTGTCAATGAAAACACCATCCGTTTCGGGTTTTTGGCGGTTAAAAATGTGGGCCAAGGTGCCATCGAAGCTATTGTCGCCAACCGGCAGGCCAATGGTCCGTATCAATCGATTTTTGAATTTTGTAAGCGTGTTGACTTGCGGGTGGCTAATCGCAAGGTTTTGGAAAGCTTAATCAAGTGTGGGGCTTTGGATGGATTTAAAGTTTTCCGTTCTCAGCTTATGGCGGTGCTGGATCATGCTTTGGAAATGGGGACAAAGTCGCAGAGAGAAGAAGCGGTGGGCCAATTCTCTTTTTTCAGTATGGGGGAAGAGTCGGGAGGATTTAAGAAAGAAGAAGTAACTTTGCCGCAGATCAAGGAATTTTCCAAGAATGAAATTTTAGCTTATGAAAAAGAAATTCTGGGTTTTTATTTGAGTGGACATCCTTTGACCCATTATAAAACCGAAATGAAGGAGTTTGTTAAGCATACAACCCAGGATTTAAAAAGTGTCGTAGAAGGTCAGGAAGTCAAAATCATTGGCATTATCAATAATGTCAAGCTTACAACAACACGCAAGGGCAATGAGCGTATGGCCATTGTTAAAATTCAGGATTTGCAAGGAGAGGTGGAGGTGGTTATTTTTCCATCAACCTATCCTAATGTTGCGGAAATACTTAAAGAAGGTGCGGTCGTGGTGGTGATTGGGCGCGTTGGTTTTCGCGAAGAAAATCCCAACATTGTCGCAGGCGACATCAAGCGCATCGAAGAAATTTATAAAGCTATTAAAGCCATAAACTTAAACGTGTCCACCATTAATCAGCCCAGCCTTATTTCTCTGCGGGAAAAACTCAGTCTCTTTCCAGGAAAAACCCCGGTGTATCTACATCTGAATACACAGGAATTCAAAAGTGTACAGATTTTAGTCGGTGAAGACCTTTTTGTTGCTCCCAGTGAAGCGTTAATCAATGAGATTAAAGAACTCGTTGGGGAAGAAAGTTTTTCGGTTTCGATGTAACGTTTGCGGATGAGTTTTGAGTTTGTTCATGCTTGAAAATAAACTTGACAGCGTAACACATTGTTTATACTATACTTAGGATGAGGAGGTGAATTCTATGACGAAAAAAGATATCGTCTTGAAAATCACTGATACCACTGGAATCAAACAGGTTGACGTCAAAACGATTGTCCAGCACACCTTTGATGTAATCGTCGAAAGTCTTATGCGCAATGAGAAAGTGGAATTGCGCAATTTCGGCGTTTTCAAAATCAAGGAGCGCCGGGCGAGATTTGGACGTAATCCCCGTACAGGTGCCAGTGTTCCAGTTCCCCCGCGCAAGGTCGTTGTTTTTAAGCCGGGTTTGGAAATGAAACAAAAAATCAAGTAATCCAATGATTTACAAAATAGAACTTATTTTTTAAGGCGGAGGAGGTTTCTCTCCGCTTTATTTAATTTAAGAAAAATTATGGCCCTCTTTTCTCTTCCTCGTGGCACGGCTGACATTCTTCCTGGTGAAACACCGTTTTGGCAGAATCTTGAAACCCAATCGCGGAATCTTTTGTTCCGCTTCGGCTATCGTGAGATTCGCACGCCTTTATTTGAAGAAACCGAACTTTTTGCCCGCTCTATGGGCCAAACCAGTGATATTGTCCAAAAACAGATGTTAAATTTGAAATCCCAAAGCGATGAAACTGAGGCTTCTAATTTTGCTTTGCGTCCTGAGGGTACAGCTGCGATTGTTCGCTCGTATATTCAGAATGATTTGGATAAAAAAGAGGCTATTTCAAAATTATTTTATATGGGTCCCATGTTTCGCGGCGAACGTCCCCAAAAGGGACGGTTGCGGCAATTCCATCAGATCGGCGCGGAAGCCATTGGCCCTAACACCGCCTCCCCGTATCTTGATGCGGAAGTGATTGCGCTGGCGGTGACTTTGCTAAAAAGCGCTGGTTTAGCCCAGGAGCAATTCCACTTGAAGCTAAATACATTGGGTTCATCCGCAGACAAAGAAGGTTTTTCAAAATTCTTGCGCGGGCAACTCACGGAATTGCTTTCTAAACTTTGCCCTGACTGCCAAAACCGTTTTGAACGCAATGTTTTTCGTGTTCTTGATTGTAAAAATCGGGATTGCCGCAGTGTGGTCGCCGGTTTAAAGTTGGATCATTCCTATTTGTCGGAGGGAAGCCGTAAATATTTTGGCGAGGTGTGCGATGCGCTTCATAGTTTAAAGATTAAATTTGAAGTCAGCTTTGCATTAGTGCGCGGTTTGGATTATTATACGCATACGGTTTTTGAAATGGACTGCCCAACTCTGGGAAGCCAGCAGGCGGTCGGCGCCGGCGGTCGCTATAGCGGTCTTGTTTCGCAGTTGGGCGGGCCGCAGGTTGACGCCATCGGTTTTGCCGTCGGGATGGAACGCATTCTCTTGGCATTAGGAAAAGAAACCGCTGATATTCCAGCGCTTGATGTCTGGCTGGTTTCGATGGATGAAAAAGCTTTGCAACAAAATTTTTTATTGGCGCAGCAAATCCGCGAGGCCGGTTTTTCCGCGGACATGAGTTATAAACTCAGTTCTATGAAAAGCCAAATGCGCTTGGCGGACAAAATGAAGGCGCGTTATGTTTTTATTCTCGGCGAGGAAGAGTTGAATAAAGGCGTTGTTACCGTCAAAAATATGCAGAAGGGGACTCAGGAACAGATTTCCTTGCAAGACGCAGAAAAGATTATTGCAGTTTTGAGGACTTGATATGGTTAAAATAAATGAATTGCCGTCTCAGTGGCGCAAAAAAGCTATTCAAGAAAAACTTGAAAATATTTGTAAAAATAATGACGTTGTTTTTATGGGACTGTTCGGGTCTTTTGCCGCCGGAAAAGCAACAGTAAGAAGCGATGTGGATATCCTTGTCCGATTCGATGTTCGTAAAGATAAAAGTTTATTGGATTTGATTCATACGGAGAGTGAGTTAAAGAAGGTTTTTAAAAGAAAAGTCGATCTTTTGACCGAAGGCAGTCTTTCTCCGTATCTTAGGAAAGACATTCTTAAGTCCCTTAAAGTCTTGTATGAAAAACGATAAAATTTATTTGCAACATATTTGATAATTAGAGACGTCTTTACTTGTAAAAATTTTATGCTGTCCCTGTGCGTCCATTCTGCCCAAATGTCAAACCTGCGAAAGCAGGGATCCATGGAATCGAAAGAATTGGATTCCCGCTTTCGCGGGAATGACAAAGGTGGGAGCGGGAATGAAAGAAACATATATATGAAATCAATTGTTAAAATTCTGGTTTTAATTGTTGTTGTTTGGTTTTCATTTGGTCTCTACTTATTTATAGAGAGGGTTCCGGCCTATCAAAAGGTCAGCCAGATCAAAGTCGGAATGACCAGGGGGGATCTTCAAAAATCGTTTGAGCAGGATGGAGGAATACAAGGCGTCTATATTTCTGAACGTTATGTGCTTAAAAATTATAAATGTCATGACTATGAAACCCCAACCTACAGCATAACTTGTTTACTTAATGGGAGAATGTGTTGGGCAGGTAAAGCTATTAAAATTAGAGTTTCGTTTCATTCCGCGAATTCAGATAGTAAATGGGGGGATCCTCGGGATAAGATAGTTGGAATTTCCGAACCCTTTTGCGAGTGGGTTGCAACTGATTGATTAAGGAAAGAAAGCGATACGTCGCCGGAAAGTCATTGGAATATTTTAAAAATGAAAACTAAAATGAACAAAGTTCTTATTTTTATCTTAGTAATATTGTCAGCATGTTCATTATTTATTTTTCTTGCACATATTAAATGCTCAATGCACTGTTCTGGTTGCGATAATGTCTTTGTTCATCCCGAACTTCGATTGCAAAATTTATTTAAGATAGACTGTGTTTGTCCAGAGTGTATGAAATAACTGGAAAGTAGATATCCATTTGAAAACATGGATTCCTGCTTGCGCAGGAATGACCGGAACAGGAATAGAAAGGTTTTTTAAAAAATGTTACGTACGCACACATGTGGGGAATTGAGGAAAGAGCATAAGGATCAAACGGTTACGCTGTGCGGGTGGGTGCATCGCCGGCGGGATCACGGGAAATTGACGTTTATTGATATTCGTGATCGTTATGGTGTGACACAGGTCGTGTTTGTTCCGTCGGTGGCCAAGCTCGCGCATGAAAAAGCGCAAACGCTCGGCCCGGAATTTGTTGTGCAAATCAAAGGAACGGTCAATGTTCGTCCACCGAAGAACGTTAATGCTGATCTCGTGACCGGAGAAACGGAATTGCTGGCGTTAGAATTAGAAATTTTAAACACGAGCAAAGTTCCCGTTTTCGAAATCGATAGCGCTATTGAAGCGTCGGAAGAATTGCGTTTGACGTATCGTTATCTCGACATTCGCCGCGATAAAGTGCGTGAAGCCTTATTACTCCGTCACAAACTGACCCAGATTATGCGCGATGTTTTAAACGCCGAAAATTTTGTGGAGGTGGAAACGCCCATATTAACTAAATCAACTCCGGAAGGGGCGCGCGATTTTCTTGTGCCGTCGCGTTTAAATCCTGGCACGTTTTATGCCCTCCCCCAATCACCGCAGCTCTTTAAACAATTGCTCATGGTTTCGGGAATGGACCGTTATTTTCAGATTGTGAAATGCTTTCGTGACGAGGATTTGCGCGCTGACCGTCAGCCGGAATTTACCCAGTTGGATATGGAAATGTCGTTTGTTAATGAAGAAGATGTTTTTGGCATCACGGAAAAACTATTTCAGAAAATATTCAAGGAACTAAAGGGTATCGACATCCCGATCCCATTTCCGCGCATGACCCATGCCGACGCTATGAAAAATTACCAAAGCGACAAGCCGGATATCCGTAAAGAAGGGGAACAATTTGCGTTTCTTTGGGTTGTGGATTTCCCGATGTTCAAATATAATAACGAAGAAAAAAGATGGGAAAGCGAGCACCACCCGTTTACGTCGCTTAAAGAAGAAGATGTCCCGCTTTTAGAGCAAAAACAATTTGCTAAGATTCGCGCGCGCAGTTATGATCTAGTGTTAAATGGCACGGAGTTAGGCAGTGGATCGATTCGTATTCATCGCCGGGATTTGCAGCAAAAAGTTTTTGAAATCATTGGTTTATCGAATGAGGAAGCACAAAAACGGTTTGGATTTTTGTTGCAGGCTTTTGAATATGGCGCACCGCCCCACGCCGGTGTCGCTTATGGCGTTGACCGTTTGGTCAGTATTCTGGCCGGATTAGATTCGATACGCGATACAATGGCCTTTCCAAAAACCCAAAAGGGGAGCTGTCTTTTGACCGAAGCTCCGTCAACGATCGATGAAAAGCAATTAACTGAGTTAGGGCTCATGACGCTCAAAAAAGGAGATAAGCATGTCTAAGAAATTTTTGCTCTTGCAGTTGGGTCTGGGAGTGATGATAGTGACGGTGGCGGGATGTGCCAGTTCCGGTTCTGGCGGCGGGGTTGAAACTCGCGCCTATATCGCGGACCGGGACCGCGTCGATCAAAAAATGGAAGGCGGGAATTTTGGTTATGTCAACGGGACGCCCAAACCGCCGGATTTATCCAAAATGTCTAAAAAGCGAAAAGTTTATGTTTTGGAATTTACAAAGAACCCCGAAGTGACGCCGGAAGAACTTCGCAAGGGCGCTCCGCCCGTGCAACCGGTCACGATCAATGTTCCCGAGCGGCGTCATCGCAGTGCCGCACCGACTCCTGAGCCGACTCCTGCGCCGACCCCGTCCTATAGGGACAATCCGCCAGCCGAGGAGACCTCGTCAAAAGCCGCTGTGACGGAATATGTGATTCAAAAGAACGACACCTTGCAGAAAATTTCCAAAAAAGTCTATGGAACTTATAAAAAATGGTATCAAATTTATGAAGCCAACAAGGATATCCTTACCGATCCTAACCGTATCAAGCCGGGTTTAACGATCCGTATACCTTAAGGTCGTCTAAAGCATGGATCGCATTATTTATTTGAACAATAATAAGAATTTGCAGGCGCTCTTTGGAAAGTATGATCAAAATTTAAAATTGGTCGAAGAGGAACTGAAGGTCCGCGTTGTGCGCCATGAAAACGGGCTGAAAGTTTCAGGCGACGATCAGTCCGTCGAAAAAGTCAGTGAACTGATGGATTATCTTGTTTCCATCACCGACGATGGCCGGGAAGTCAAGCGCCAGGACATTGTTTATGCCATTGAACTGACCAAGCCGGGCAAGGGTTTTGATTTCAAGCGCCTGGCTAAAGAGAAGATTGAAGTTTATTTACGCGGAGGCCTTGTTATCCCGAAGACCAAGGGCCAGATCGAATACGTTGAAGCGATTAAAAAGCACGACATTGTTTTTGCCATCGGCCCGGCGGGGACGGGAAAAACCTACCTGGCCATGGCCATGGCGGTCAATGCGCTTAAAAAAGGCATTGTTCGTCGCATTATTTTGACGCGGCCCGCCATCGAAGCAGGAGAAAATCTGGGGTTTCTTCCCGGCGATATGGTCGAAAAGGTTTTGCCGTACCTGCGTCCGCTTTATGATGCGCTGTATGACATGATGGAACCCGACCAGGTTGAGCAGTATACCGAACAAGGGATCATCGAAGTTGCACCTCTGGCGTTTATGCGCGGGCGGACTTTAAATGATGCTTTCGTCATTCTCGATGAAGCGCAGAATTCCACACCGTTTCAAATGAAAATGTTTTTAACGCGTTTGGGTTTTGATTCCAAGACGGTCATTACCGGTGACATTACGCAGAGTGATCTTCCCAAGGGTTCGTCCATTGGGTTGGTGGACGCAGAAAATATTTTGCGGGATACGGAAGGGATCCGGTTTGTCCATTTAGACGGCGGGGACGTGGTTCGTCATGAACTTGTTCAACGTATTATTGAAGCTTATGGGAAAATAGACCAGCAAATCGGCAAAAATATCCTGTCCTAATCTTTTCTTTGAATATGAAAATCCCTCTTAAAGCCAAACTTTCTTATCGCGATGCTTTGTTGTCGTTAAGCATTATTTTCTTTCTGGCGATTTTTTGTAAAACCATCGGTTTACCGCTTCTTATTCCATTCCTATTACTTTTTGTAGGACTGTATTTATTTTTTCTCAATCAAAGCGGTGTGCGACTATTTTTAAATTTAGGACTATTGTTGACGATGACCGTCTTTGGGACGATCATGCTGCAGACCTATACAAAAACTTGTCCGTTGTTTTTGCCCGTCGCCGGGATTGCCATGCTCACCATGCTTTTGTTTGACGATTTGAATCTCGCTTTTATAATGGCCATTTTAAGCAGTACGTTTGTGGCTTTGATTCTCAGCTCCAGCCGATGGCTCACGGTTTTAGGTATAACACCGTTAGATGCCATGCTCATTTTTTTTATCGGGAGTCTGGCCGGGGTTTATGCGGTGCGCGATGCCCGTACGCGCGGGACATTGATTGGGGCGGGTGTTTATGTGGGAGTCATTCAGTCGGTCGTGATGGTGTTCATTCATCAGGATTTGTTGCTGCCGCATTCTTCGGGATTTTTAGCGTCTTTTATTTATCCGCTTTTTGTCAGCGGGATTTTTTGTATCGGAGTTTTGACCACCTTAAAAATTTTTGAGTATCTCTTTGGGGTCATTACAAATTTCAGTTTGTTGGAGCTTTCCGATTTTAATCAGCCGCTTTTACGCCGGATGATTCTGGAAGCTCCGGGAACATATCATCACAGTCTCGTCGTGAGCAATATTGCGGAGGCGGCCGCCGACGCGATCGGAGCTAATGCGCTTTTAACCCGGGTGGGTGCCTATTATCACGATATTGGCAAATTGATCAAGCCCGATTATTTTACGGAAAACCAGCTGGCCGCAAGTAACAAACACGACACTCTCGAGCCGTCGATGAGCCGGCTGGTGATTCTCAATCATGTGAAGGAAGGTTTGGAATTGGCCCAAAAATATCGGCTTAATCCGATCATTTCTAATTTTATTCCTGAGCATCATGGGACCAGTTTGATGCATTACTTTTATCAGAAGGCCTTGACTGAAACGACCGATACCGGTGAGGTCACGGAAGAAAATTACCGTTATCCGGGACCCAAGCCGCAGCGCAAGGAAACCGCAATCGTACTTTTAGCCGATTCCGCCGAGGCCGCGACACGATCTTTGGACGAGTTGAGTCCCAACCGCATCGAGGAAGTCGTGCGCAAAGTGATTAATAATAAATTTATCGACGGGCAGTTGGACGAAAGCAATCTGACTTTAAAAGAAATCGAAACCATTGCTGTGGCGTTCACCCGCAGTTTAAATGCGGCCTACCACGGCCGTGTCAAATATCCGGAACTTAAAAATGCCAGTGACTATCGAAATTCAAAATCTGCTGACGACCATTCCTCTGAACCTCGCCCTGCTCAAGATAAAGATCCGCAAAGTCCTTAGGCACGAGCGGATTACCAGCGGACGTCTTTCGTTTGTCTTTATTAGCAATGCGAAAATGAAAGATCTTAACAAAAAATATTTACGGCATAACTTTGCGACAGACGTTTTGACATTTGATTGGAGTCTTAACGGGAAACCGGCAATTGACGGGGAAATTATTATTTCCAGTCCGACGGCCAAGCGTCAGGCCCGCGAATACGGCAACAGTATTCAGGAAGAGATCATGCTTTATATGATTCATGGGCTTTTACATCTGTTAGGCTACGATGATCATGGTCTTAAGCAAATCAAAAAAATGCGTACGAAAGAAAATGAATTATTATCGATAGTGAAGTGATTTCCGATGATCCTCAAAACCGATGGTATTGTTTTAAAAACATTTGATCTGCGCGAGACCAGCCGCATCGCGGTTTTTTTTACCAAGGAGTACGGAAAAGTCAGCGGTGTTTTAAAGGGAATTCGCAAGGACCATAGGAAATTTGGCAGTAGCGTCGACCGTTTTTCCGTTAAT
>JANPFV010000066.1:0-8740 GCA_031423615.1 Candidatus Omnitrophota bacterium | reverse complement strand
GAAAACCGTTCTTCTCCTGTCCAATATTGACAAAAGCGCCGTTGATCGAGGGCAAGATCGACTCGACCCGGCCCTTGTAAATGTTTCCTAAAATGGATTGATGATGGTCGACTTCCAGATGAAAATCATCAAGATGACCGTCCTGAATGATGGCCGCCTGTGTTCCGCCGGGGCCAATATGAACTAAAATTTCGCGCGACACTCCGCACCTCGCTTTCGGTTGCGTTCTCACGCAACTCACCATGAAAGTTAAATTCCGCAAAGGTCGGAAAGAAGTTCAAAGAGAAAAAGCCCGCCGGTCAAACCGGTCAGCGCGATTTTCTTTTGGCCTCAATGTCCTTCCTTTATTTAGCGGGAGGAGGAGTCGTCTCGTCGTTATTGATGATGTGCGGCGTCACAAAAATGAGAAGGTCCTGCTTAACGACCGTCTTCTCAGTTTTCTGAAAAAGCAGACCGACCAAAGGAATGTCGCCCAAAAAGGGGACTTTCTTTTTGGTGTCGGTGACTTGATCCTTAATAAGTCCGGCGATAACAAGTGTTTCGCCATCCTTGATCATGACATTGGTTTTTGCTTCTTCCTTGCTCAATTGCGGAACAGAAGCGTTTTCCACCGTTACAAAACCCAAAATGTCAGTCACTTGCGGCCTAAGCTCCAGCGTGATATACCCGGCATGGTTCACATGCGGGGTCACATCAAAAATGACTCCGATATCCTTGTACTCCCAACCGCTCACCTGATACCGTGCCTGCTGATCGTTATATGTATAATTAGGGAAAGGATACTCTTTTCCCACGACGATCTTAGCCGGCTTGTTATTTATTGTCACAATCCGCGGATTGGACAAAATGTTTGTATCCGTTCTATTACGCAACATTTCCAAAACCACTTGCATCTGCTGAAAATTCAATGTCCCCAAAGCAAAATCCGTAGCGGCCGCCCCCGGGAAGTCGTCAGATTTAAGATATTTGTTATTTGAATGAGCGGTAAACGGCCAGCTCACCGGACGCTTGGCCCCACTTAACGAAATCTGGGTCGTCCAGTCAATACCGAGTCTTTCCGCATTATCCAAAGTCGTTTCCACAACCTTGGCTTCAATTAAAACTTGCGGGGTCGTGCGGTCCAACTGCAAAACAACCGATTCGATCAAATCCATGTTCCGCGAAAGGTCTCGGACGATAAGCGTATTGGTGCGCTCATCATAATTGATCGTGCCTCGCGAGGTTTTCATTTTATCTAAAGACGCAATGACATCCGAAGCTTTGGCATAATTCAAAATGAACGTTTTCGTTATCAGAGGTTCTTGTTCAGCCAACAGTGTCGCATCTTCACGGCGTTTTTTCAAGCCTTCAATTGTTGTGACAGTAATAATATTATCTTTGAATTCATATCCATAACCGTAGGTTTCAAGGATGACTTCAAGGGCCCGTTTCCACGGAACATCTTTAAGTTTGATCGTAACCAGACCGGTCACCTCGGGGCCCGTCACAATATTAACCCCGCTTTTATAGGAAAGGATCCTAAGGACATTCTGGATGTCAGCATCACGAAAATCGATACTGACATTACCGCCTTCCGAAACATCAACCTTTTCGACGGTGCCGCCTTGAGCGGCCGCGGGAGAAGCCGTTCCCCGCTGAGATGTAGCCACCGTTTGGTTGACTTCGGGGGATGGTTCGGTCTGGTCTTGTGCCAGCACCGGAGCCGTCCACCCCAGCAAAGCGACAAATGCCGCCATTAGGATTTTTGACATGTTACTCCTCCTTCTTTAATTTTAGCGTAATAATCTCTTGGCCTTTTTGCAATGTCACGACGTTGCCCTTAATTTCTTTGACTATAAAAAACCCGACCTTGTCGCCTACTTTGACTATATTCCCGTTTATGATCGCGACGCTATCACCTGCGGGCTCCGCCATAATTCCTTCCAAAGCCATATCACTCGCTTGAAGATCATTGTCATAATTCATAATCGACCCGCGATGTCCCAATAGCGTCCAGAACGGATCGCGTTTACCATGATCGTTATATTGAAAGCTCTTTATCTCCGGCGGAGATTCGGCAAAAACCGTCTTCCCCGGTCTCAAAAAAACCACGGCCAAAATCGTCAAGATCAAAATCCAAGATACTTTAAGGCGCATTGCTATTAAATTCGCTTTCCTGCTTTTCTTGCCGGTTTATCATTCTTATCCACTTTTTCAAAAAACACCAAACGTAAAACAAGTTTCACCAGATGTTGATTGCTGTCCGCGGAATTGGTCATCACGCCAAAATCGGTAATCCCTAAAAAAATCCCCGCATCTTCCAGTTTATTGATAAACCTCCCAAAGTCATGATAGCTGCTGCGCGCCCCGATCACCACAGGAATCGCAGTAAAATTTCCTTCATCGTTTGACAACACGATGTCACTGCGTCCCTCATCGGGCATCATTTGCTCAATCTTTACACCGTTCTCGCTGGCCACACGGGAAAGACTTTCCAAAGCCGCGGGAATCTCTTCTTTAGATTTGATTTTTTTACTCAGAAAATTTATTTTCTGGCGCAGATTGAGGAGTTCTTGGTTATATTGATTGAGCCGCGCCAAATTATTTTTTGTCTCGTCAAGAGTTTGTTGAAGATTTCCTATCTCCGCCGTCAAAACCGTGGTTTCCTTGATTTTGGCTTGAAAAAAAAGCAGATAAAATATGACAAGGAGCACTCCCACCGAAATCCCAACAACAAGAAAAGGATTTTGTTCGTTGATCTTGGTGACCACGCGGGAGATTTGTTCGTCGATTTTTTCCGGGGCGCTTCTTGCCATAAATTATTTTGCCGGTTCCGGCTTGGTGACTAATTCTGCTTTGATTTTAAAATCCGCGACGGAGAGAGTTCCCACCGTTCGCGCCTTGATCATGTCCAAATCCAGGTTCTTTAAGCTGGCCATAAAACTTTTACTGCTTTTTAATTTTCCTGTCAAAGCGTGGACATCGGCAATCTCCGTTTTCATTTTGGAAACCGCGCTTCCCTCGACAACAAAAAAATTCCCTTCCAATCCCACCTTTGTCAACCACACTCCGCGCGGCAGATTATCGCTGACATCATTGAGCTTTTCAGCCCACAGCACCGTGCTCGTCCCTATAACTTTTTCCAAAGTCTTTAAGCGGTCCTTGAGCTCCTTCATTTCCTTAATGATTTTTTCAACATTGTTCCGTTCCTGTTCCATACCGGCGAGTTGGCTTTTAAGATTGTTGCGCTTGGAAATCTGCACCGCTAAAAAAACCTGAAAAATGATCAAACCAACGATTAAAATTCCAGTAAAAAAACCAATGATCCCTACAATGACTCCGATGGGCAAGCCCGTCCGAGGGCTGCTTCCCGCAGTTGCAGAGGCTGACTGAACGCGGCGCTTTTTGCGCAAATGCTCCGGGACTAAATTGATCTCGATCATAAACGAAAACCTTTTAAGAGTATAAAGCTAAACCTAAAGCTGAGCCCAAATAACCGGACTTCGCATTCACTTCAGGAGCGGTGACCCCAGGTCCCAATTTTAAAAGGCTGATGGGATTCCAGACGATGGTCTCCACTTCCAATTGTTTAGGAAGGACTTGCCGCAAATGTTCCATCGACGTTCCGCCGCCCGTCAAAAAAAGCTGATTAATGGACAAATTGCTTTCGGTCATAAAATAATCAAAAGACAGCCGTATTTCCGAAACCAAATCAAAGGTGACCGATTCACTGCTGGAAGCAATTTCTGCCGCACGTTCCTTGGGATCCTGTTTGAGTTTTTCGGCCTCATCTAAACTCACCCGCAAGGCACTGCTGATCCCTTTTGTAAAATCCCGCCCGCCGAGAAAAATGTCGCGGTTGAATTTCGGACGGTTATCAACCAAGATGGTCAGGTTGCTGACTATTTCGCCCACATCTAAAATCGCCGCCGCCTTGACCCCGGAAGACGCCGCGTTAGCGGGGAGCTTAGGGCTGCCTAAAACGTCAAAGACATTGGCAATCGCAATAGAATTGAGGGTGATAAAATCTGCCTGTAATCCGGCATCATTGATGAGCTTAATCCGCTCATTGACCAACTCTTTTTTTGCCGCCGCGACCAAAACCGGCAATCTATTGTCCTTGCCCTGAGAATCGAGGATATGGCAATCCGTAAAAATCTGGTCTTTGGGAAAAGGGAAATATTTGTCCACTTCAAAAGAAAAAGAACGCTTCAATTCGACGAGGGACATCTTGGGCATCTCAACAAAACGGATCAACGTCCCTTTCCCGGTTAAAGCAGTGACCGGAGCGAGATTAGGCTGGGTGGCCTTAGACATTACCGTGCGGATGGATTTTAAAACATCTCCTGCGACAATCGGTTCAATGGCCCATTTCAGAAGTTCATATCCGTCGGGACGGAGCAAAACTTCCACCATGCGGCAAGAACTCACTCCGATATCAAGGCCGACAGAAGGACGAGTGGCCTTGGAAGGCATAAATGTTTTGACCAGCGGTGAAAAGAGATCAGTTATGGGCGCCATAAATAAAAATATTCAAACTCGAACAACATTCTTTGACCAAACTTAAAATAATATGTCTTTCTTGCACATAAAAATCCCGGAATTTGCATTATTGTAGCAGATATTTATTGCTTGTGGGCATTTCATAAATAATTTTTTTATCCAAAACTCGCTCGGATTTCTTGACCACTGGAACAATATCCTGGTTCGTCACCGGCGGAGAAAATGCATAATCCGAATCCGGATCATATTCTTCAACAAAAGCAGACGTCTTCTCAAGTTGCAGATTTCTTTTGATAGCCCCCGTGCTGGGCTTGACTGTTTCAACCAATTCCTTGTTAATCCATTTATTGATACTAAGACTCAAAACAAGGAGAAGACCGAGAAGACCACAAAAAAACCATGCGACAGTCTTATTCATAATAATTTTTAAATACGCCAGAATAGTCTTTCAACAAAAAACACAGCACAAATACCGTGCTCACCTGATATTAAGGAAACACGGTATTCATGGACATGACAAGGCTGATAATTTCCTGCCGAAATTCCAGCAGAGGTTAAAACCCACCCTCCTGAAAAGTAACTTTGTCCGTAAGATCGTTGGTAAAAGCAATAAACGTTTTCATACTAGGAAAATACGGCGGCGCCTTACCCAATAATGTGCGTGAATCATAAACAAAGTTGCGGCCATAACCAGATATTCCATTGCCAGTTGTAGAACTAGTCAAACCAAAAGCGCCATAAAATTGCGTAATGACTCCCCCTAAAAGGGTTGCCACCCCACGAGAACCCACTGTAGTATCGGTATAATTGTTCACTTGAAAGATCCCATTACGGGCCATGACAATACCATGCACTTCAATATCATTCGGGGCACCGGAAGCTTTATTGGTGATATTAACATTGCCTCCCCAGGACACCAATCCCAGCAAATTTTTTTCTCCATCCGCATTGGGAGGTTTATATCCAGCTGTTCCCGGCGTTCCGACGGCTGGCGAATAGTTCTGATATTTAATATTATTAACAATATTGATATCTCCCTGACTGGAGACGGTAATCTCAGTATCACGCTGGACAGTTCCCTTCAATTTACTGACTGCTCCATCGGCATAAATAATTGTTCCCAAATGATCTGTTCCCTCCGGAAGGCCATTATAAACTACGGGTGATCCCGAGTTAGTCACGACCGTTGTTTTGTTAAGTGTCCGATCAACGGTGACAACTTTTGTAGTAGTGCCAAGTTTGACTGTATACTGAGCATTATTTGCGTTGTCAACTCCCAGTGTAATTTCAGGATCGCCTTTGATAAATATTCCACCAACGAGATTGCTGCCAGAGTAGGGTATATAAATTCCCGTGCTGTTGATATTCTGTCCTCCCTTAGCCTGATTTGACAAATCAGCCTGTTGAACAGAGGAAGCCAAAACAATTTCACTCTCTCCCCGGGTGTACGTCGAATGAAATACCGGCACATCACGGGTACCATTATGGTCGGTATCTGCGAGGAAAGGTGAGCCATTATTATAGAACTCCGCACTATTAAGGTGCTGCGTTACAGTTCCCTCAAAGGTGGCGCTGGGATTAAATGCAAAACTATACCTCCCATTGGTATGTAAGGGTCCAGCAAAATTTGTTTTACTCGTGAACCAGACTGTGTCCCCGGAGGGCAAACCGTGATGGTCCGTAAATAGAGCATACTTTGCGAAATTGTCTCGTTGAACGCGGATGGTCAAGTCCCCATCAAGCCGAACTTTACGCAGCAAATTCTGCACAGTCCCTGTAGAATTGATATGGTAATAATAAGGAAAGTCCCAAGTATCAACGGTGATGGTCGTAGGATTCGATTTCTGTGTGAGAATAATTTCGTAAGTATAGGTTCCAGCTCCCAGATTGATACTTCCTGAGACATAATTTGCCTGACTACTATTTAATGTCAACTGGGCATTACCACCCACTTTGACAAATTCAACCAAAAAGCCCAGTCCATTATTGGTAGTGGCATAATTCTGGGCTTTATTACCCAGGACATTGGGATTTGAAACATTAACCGTTGCAAAAAGATCCGTATTGATTAATTCATCGAGCTTTGCCAAACCTGCATCCCCCCCAGCCTCCGCAACATAATACGCTTGATTAAAAATTTTTTCGCGCTCCGCGGTATTTTTTTCATTAACCGTCCGCGAAATAAAAACACTTCCCAGAATGGCAAAAACCATCATGGCAAGTAGCACGATGACCAGCGCCATACCCCGTTCATCGGAACATCGATTCATGATTTGAGTTTTCATAGCAACCACCGCCTTTTCATTTGTTTCTGAAATCGACATTAGTTACGACCGTCGTTGTTACCGGCCGTCTTAACGCTGACGTCACCTGGGCTATAAGTGTCAAGGTGAGCGGGGAACTCGCACCCGGCATGACAGCCTGAAAATCCACAATATTGTACGCCATGGTAGATTGCATCACGAGCGCGTTCAGGGGGCTGAGTACTTTCCGCACGAGAAGTCCTCCCGCAACGACCTCATACTGAATATATTTGTATTCCACCGATGAACAGGTATTATTTTGGTCCATACAAGCCGCGTCGCGGCATCCCCATTTCGTCGTCGCACCCCAATGCGCCACGTCACCATTGGCATCTAATAAATTGTCTCCCGTATGGCAAATGACGGGAATAGAAAATTTAAGCGTATCCGTTATTCCATTCGTCAATGTCACCTGCGAAAATTTGCTTTCCCGCAATTCTGTTGTCATTTGGTCAAGAGCTTTGCGTAAATTTTCCTGAACCTGAATATCAGCCTCGGCTGTAAACCAGGAAGCCTCGCCGGCAGACAAAGCAGCATACCCTCCTGCTATCATGAGCGAAATGATGGCCACGGTCACCATGAGTTCCACCATACTAAAACCGTTTGAATTTAAAACTCTCACGACAATTAACTCCTATCAAAAATCAAGGTTGAAATATCCACCGGTGAATTTAACTTGCCGTCGGCATTTTTGTCTTCCCCCGCATTAAGAACACCGTTTAAATTCTTATCTTCCCCATAAACCCGACCGTTTTTTTGTTTCCAACTTACCGATACGACCACTCTTATATTCTTGGCGTCAACGGTCGTAACATAGGTCACTCCTTTACCGGTAAAACCGGTCACATTAAAAGCCACATTATTAAATGTGGTCGTAATAGCGCTGAACACGGTACCCTTAACAACTTCCATACGGTCCCGGGCCGCCTTAAGGGCCAACGATTTATTGCGTGAGGCTTCATTCAATTCCATGCAACGGACATAACTGATCAAAATCCCAGCCACCACAACACCCAAAATACCCGCGGCAACCACCAGCTCCGCCAAAGTGAATCCATTTGCCGTCGATAACGTCCTGCGAAATCTGTTTTTTTTCTGCATCAACATTGTTTGACTCTTTCCTTTTTTTACTCATGAAAATGGGGGACCATTTGATTGGCCCCCCATTTCCCCTATTAAGACAAACGTAAAACGACTATCCGAATTACGGAGTTAAAACACCGCCCGTAGAAATCGTCCATGTCGTTGTTCCGGAAGTCCCAACCGTCACAGGTGTGGCCACATACGTGTAAGCTCCTGATCCCATGGTACAAGCGAAGCTGAAACCAGAATTTTGCTGACCACAGTACGGAACCTGAATGTACGGCGGGGTAGCTCCGGTCAAAGACGTGATGTCTGACGGATAGTTACCAGTATTAGCTGTTGCAAACGTCTCTGATGCTGTAGAGAGTGACCGCAACGTGCTTTTTGCCAATGCATCATTCGCTGAAATCTTAGCTCTTAGCAAGTTGGGAATTGCAATGGCTGCCAAGAGGGCAATGATCGCAACAACGATCATAATTTCAACGAGTGTAAAACCCTTACTGTTTAATTTCATTTTCATTTTATTTCCTCCTCTCTGGATAAAGGTCGGCACCGTTTCTTTAAAGCCCCTTACCCAGAAAATAAACCGTGGAAGATAATGAATGAGAACGGTTTACAAAATTTATTCTCTGCTTAAGACGCTTTTTACGATGTTCCTTTATCTTTATTTAACTTTAGGTATAATCGTAACATACCTCCTTTCACTGTCAATCTTATTACAAATTTTTTTACCAATCGAGTAGGAGGTAGATGATTATTTCATCTCCCGACCTCTCACACCACCGTACGTACCGTTCGGTATACGGCGGTTCATCAAAATTAATGAGACAGTGAAAGTCGTTTGGTCAAACTTATAAAACCCATTTTGTCAA
>JANPFV010000065.1:0-32457 GCA_031423615.1 Candidatus Omnitrophota bacterium | reverse complement strand
TCGGTTTTCCCAACGAAACGGAAGCAGAATTTCAAGACCTCTGCGATTTTGTCGCCGATATGAAATTTGAACGCGTGGGTGTTTTTCAATATTCGCACGAAGAAGATACGTCGGCCTATGAAATGCCCGACAACGTTACCCCCTCAGTAAAAGCCGAGCGCGCCGAGCGTTTGATGGGGATTCAACAAGAGATTTCTTTTGACAAAAATGTTTTTGTATAAAGGCTCAACGGACGAAGTTACACCGATAATGTTGGCAATGGTGGCCGTCGGGGCAATAGCCATGACCAGGCTATTACGCATTCCGTGGACTTTGATCGCTTTGCGGATCGGCTCCCAGTCCATTCGGCTGCTGCGGTCGACCTTCAAAAACCCGCCACGTTCCTTTTCAAGCAGATCAAGCGTATCTAAGGGAAGCATGCCGCGATCCCACTTGGAACCTTTGTAGGTTGAGTAAGATCCTTTTTCTTTGGCCAGTTCAACCGAAGCCAATATTCCATAGTAGGAGATCGCTTCCATACTGTAATCGCTAAAATCAACCGCTTGTTGCGACGCATAGCTGAGATTTTGAATCCAGAGAGCATCTTGAAAAGCCATGATTCCCATTCCAATGGGACGGTGCCGTTGATTAGCGGCTTTGGCCTCGACAGTCGGATAATAATTGATGTCAATGACATTGTCCAGCATCCGCACGGCCGCGCGAATAGTTTCTTGAAGTTTAGGTAAATCCAAGCCCTCGGCGGTGGTATGGGCCGCGAGATTGATGGATCCTAAATTGCAAACTGCGGTTTCGTCTTTGGATGTGTTCAAAAGGATTTCGGTACAGAGATTAGAACTGTGCACAACCCCAACATGGTCTTGGGGAGAACGGATGTTTGAAGGATCCTTCCATGTCATCCAAGGGTGGCCGGTTTCAAAAAGCATGTTAAGCATTTTGCGCCACAGTTGAATGGCGGGAATTTCCTTGTAAAGGCTCATTTGTCCACTGCGGCCTTTGCGCTCATATTCCTGATATTTTTTCTCAAAAGCACTGCCGCAGAGTTCATGAAGTTCGGGAGTTTCGTTGGGACTGAACAAAGACCAGTTGCCATTGGCCTTGACTCTTTTCATGAAAAGATCCGGAATCCAATTGGCCGTGTGCATGTCGTGCGTACGGCGGCGGTCATCGCCGGTGTTTTTGCGTAATTCCAGAAACTCCTCAATGTCATGGTGCCAAACTTCAAGATAGGCGCACATGGCTCCCTGGCGTTTGCCGCCCTGATTAACGGCGATGGCCGTATCATTGGCGACTTTTAGAAAAGGGATAACGCCCTGGCTTTTGCCGTTCGTGCCCTTGATGCGGCTACCCATGGAACGGACGCTGGTCCAGTCATTGCCGAGCCCACCGCTCCATTTGGAAAGCATGGCATCGTCCTGAATACATTTAAAGATGTGCAAAAGATCGTCCTCGATGGTAGTCAAAAAGCAAGAGGACAATTGCGAGTGAAGAGTCCCGGCATTAAACAGCGTCGGAGTAGAGGAAATGAAGCGGAATGAAGAAAGAATATTGTAGAATTCAACCGCACGGATATTTTTTTGTTCCCCCTCCCCTTGCGCCAAACCCATGGCCACCCGCATCCAAAAAATTTGCGGTAATTCTAAACGTTGTCCATTGGAATGGATAAAGTAACGGTCATAGAGAGTTTGCAGACCCATGTAGCGGAAAAGAAAGTCGCGTTTGGGCTGTAAATTGTTTCCTAAGAATTCTAAATCAAATTCCACCATGACCGGGCTTAAGAGTTCTAAATCCACCGCTTTTTGAATAAAACTTTTAAAATAGCGGGGATATTCCGTTTTGATGGCTTCAAAACTGACTTCCTTGGATAAGGTTTCGCGGTACAGTTTAAGAAGCAACAGCCGGGCCGCGGCAAAAGAATAATTGGGTTCAACTTCCAGAAAAGATTTGGCGGCCATGATATTGGCGATGGCCATTTTTTCTTCGGAGATTCCGTTGTAATAATTTTTAACCGCTTCAAAAAGGATCTTATTTGTTGAAACGTTCTCTAGTCCCTGGCAGCACGTATCGATGGTAAAACGGAATTCGTCGATATTGAAGGGACGTTCGGTCCCGTCGTTCTTTTTAACCGTGATTTTTTTCACCCATTCGAGCGTGATGCCCAGATCGCCCAGTTTGTCCTGGCGGGCCTTGGCGCGGTCTTCGCGATAAAGGATATAACGTTTGGCAACGTCGTGCATATTGAATTTCATCAGGGCCTTTTCAACTAAGTCCTGGATTTCTTCAATATGGATGGCCTTGCCCTGGGGCCATTGGCGGTGGATTTCGGTGACAATTTCAGTGGCCACTTCCTGCGCTTGACGTAAAAGTGCTCCTGTCAGGCGGCCATTAGAATGGGCAGCCAGAGCTTTGGCGACAGCGGCAACGATTTTTTCCGGTTTAAAAGAAACAACGCGTCCGTCCCGCTTGATCGTCGAAAACTTATCCAAAGTCGCCCGTTTCGCCGCGCGCTCTTTTCGATAGTTGGTATAAATTTCAGCAACGTCCTTGTATCCGTTTTCGTAAAGCTGGCGGATGACGTCGTCCTGGATTTCTTCGACCGTGACCGAGGCATTGGTGTTGAACTTTTCCAGCAAAACGGAAAAGACACCTAGGCTGACTTTTTCGACATCTTCAAGGACCAGGTCAGGCAACTGCGCTTCGCGCGGGAGATGATGGTATTGTTTAAAAGCGTTCGAGACCGCATTGGTGATGCGGTCAGGGTTGAAGGAAACAAGTTGGCCGGTACGCTTTTGGACTTTTCGGTCGGAGCTGATCAATAATTCTTTGGACATGGGGTCTTAGTCCTCCTTATGAAACCACAGAGCGATAATTGAATGTGTTTTTCCTGTTTTTAGAGACAAAAATTCCTTAGGGCAAAGCAAAAAAATTAGGTTTTGGGGTTGATGAAAGCCAGGTTTACTGCGAAATTTTCCATGAGGAGAGCGAATACTATATATCGGAATCTAATTAATGAGAACTACTAGATATAGTATATTATGAAATCTTATTGTCAATTATTTTTTTAAAAAATATGTCTAAATTTTCTCGTCGGGCAAAAGCTTCCGGGGTGATTTGTAACCGCCCCGGAAGCCTATACTTTATTTGGCGGCCGCGTAATTTTTGGCTACGGCATTCCAATCTAAAACATTCCAAAACGCGGCAATATAATCCGGCCGGCGATTTTGATAATTCAAATAATAAGCATGCTCCCAAACATCCAAACCAAATACCGGTGTGCCTTTCAAATCCGAAACATCCATGAGGGGATTGTCCTGATTAGGAGTTGATCCGATGATCAACTTTCCGCCATTGACAACCAGCCAGGCCCATCCGCTTCCGAAACGGGTGGTCGCCGCTTGGTTAAATTTTTCCTTAAATGTGTCAAAGTTTCCGAAATCCCGGTCGATGGCTGCGGCGATTTCGCCGGTGGGTTTACCGCCGCCCTTGGCGTTTAAAATATTCCAGAATAGGGTATGGTTCCAGTGTCCGCCGCCATTATTGCGGACCGCACCGCGGATGGCTTCAGGAATATCCTGGATTTTGCTGAGCAATTGTTCAATGGATTTTTTTTCAAGATCGGGTTTTCCCTCGAGAGCCTTATTTAAATTGTTCACATACGCGGCATGATGTTTACCATGATGAATTTCCATCGTTTTGGCATCGATGTGCGGTTCTAAGGCATTGGATGGATAAGGTAAAGGTGGTAATGAAAAAGCCATACGGCCCTCCTATTTAAGATTTTTTAAAGCGGTTAAAACAACTTCGTAATCGGGTTCCTTGGTGACTTCACTGACGAGTTGTTTGTATTGAATAATTCCGTTTTTGTCGATGATTAAGACCGCGCGGGTCAAAAGACGCAGACCTTTGATCAAAAGACCATACGCTTCCCCAAAAGACGCATAGCGATAATCCGAGAGAGTCTGGATTTTATCGCTGGCGGTAGCTCCGCACCATCTTTTTTGCGCGAAAGGAAGATCCATGCTGATGGTTAAAATTTTGACGCTGTCTCCCAGTTTTCCGGCTTCCATATTAAAGCGCTTGCTTTGCAAATCGCAAGTCCCCGTATCGAGAGACGGGACGACGGAAAGGATTAATTTCTTTCCGATAAACGAAGATATTTTCACTTCGGAAAGATCATTGGCGACGACGGTAGCTTCCGGTGCCTTTTGGCCAACCGAAACGTCGTTCCCTAATAACGTGATCGCATTGCCCTTCATGGTGACGACATTATTGCGTTCCATAACAGTCATGTGCCGCTCCTCTCGTTGAGAATCATTTTTTTTCTAAGATTTGGTGATAAACTTGCGCGGCGATAATCCCTCCTACGACGGGCCCGACCCAATAGATCCACATGTTCTGCAGACCGCCGCCTAAAAGCGCGGGCCCCAAATGGCGTGCGGGATTCATGGCCGCGCCGCTGATGGGCCCTCCCATAAAAATATCCAGGGTGACGGTCAGCCCCACGAATAAACCACCCATTTGCGGGGCGCGTTTATCAACCGCTGTTCCATAAATGACAAGCACCAAAAAAAAGGTGAGGATGATTTCTGTGATGAGACCCATCCCAGGATTAATGCCTTGTCCCAGAGACGGTGTTCCCATATGAATAGTGGCTAAGACAGTTGCGGGAATACAGAATTTGAGAAGAAAAGCTCCGGCGAGCGCACCCCCACATTGCGCCGCTATATATCCCATCGCATGAGGAAGATCAATTTGACGCGTTGAGTAAAAACCGATTGTCACCGCGGGATTAAGATGTCCTCCGCTTATGGCGGCGGTGGCGGTGGCCATGACCGCGATCACCAAGCCGTGAGCTAAAGCAATGCCGGTTAAGCCGCTTGCCCCGTTGTTTAAAACGTTTCCGGCAATCGCTCCGACTCCGATAAAGATCAATGCAAAAGTCCCTATAAATTCTGCCAGGAAGGCTTTGAAATTCATTCGTTTTCTTCCCTCTTTGGATACGATTTTCAATAAGCTTACGTATCTTACAATTTTTGAAAAATTTGTCAACAGAAGAAAAGAAATGGTTTTATATCGACGAGAATAATTAAAAATTTTCAATAATTTCCAATGGCGTGGTATAATTTTTTATGTTCAAATACCAAACCACGATTAAGCTTCACGAGACTGACGCGGCCGGTCTTTTGTTTTTCAGCCAGCAGTTTAAATTGATCCATGACGCTTATGAGGAACTGCTCGAAAGCCGCGGGATTGGCTTTCCTACCATGCTTAAAAAAAGAAAGTATTTCCTCCCTATCGTTCACGCGGAATCCGACTACACCAAACCGCTTTTTGTGGGTGACCGATTAACGATTGAAGTGACGGTCGGGCCTATCGGCAGAACATCTTTTTCTTTTCTCTACCACCTTTTAAAAAATAAAAATACTTTAGTCGGGACAGCCAAGACTGTCCATGTCACCATCTTAAAAAAAACCGGCAAGAAAATTCCTCTTCCTAAAGAAATCCTGAAAGTTCTAAACTAAAACCCTTTTGAAGTTGTGCCGGTCGATTTTAATGCCTTGCGGGAAATAACCGCGCGGGAATTCGTAAAACTGTGCGGGAATTTTAAAGGCGGGTAAAGATTTGCTCAGATGTTGGCGAAGTTTTAGCAACGGTGCTTTTACCTGGGTGGACCATTGGACAAAGGCGACGGGACGAAATCCGAATTCGCTATTTTTAACCGGAACCACGATGGCTTGTTTAACTAATCCGCTGTTGAGTAAAGCTTTTTCGATTTCTTCCGGATAAATGTTTTCTCCCCCCGAAATGAACATATTGTCTTTGCGTCCCAGAATTTTTAATCCTGACTTTTTATCGATTTGACCTAAATCTCCCGTGGCAAACCAACCTTTTTCCAGTCGGCGGGTGATCTTGCTATTTTTTAAATATCCCCGGAACAAGGTCTTCCCCTTTACAAAGATTTCACCGTCTTCAGCAATTTTTAATTGCCGGTATTTTAGAATTTGAATTTTCCCGTCCGAATTGCGGCTTGTAGCCACTTGCGACGCCATTTCCGTCAATCCATAAGTCAAAAAGATGGGCAACTGCAATTTTTTTGCCGTTGTGATGAGAGGATCGGGAAGAGGTCCGCCGCCCAGTAAAATGGCCTTGAGTTTTTTTAAGGAAAGGATGCCGCGCTGTTCTCTTAAGAGGCGGTCCAGTTGGGTTGTAACGAGAGAAACGTGGGTGACGTTAAATTTCCTGATGGCCGAAGCAAGATGATCATCCCGGTCCATCACCGCGATTGTGGCTTGACCCAAAAAACAGCGCCAGAGAATACTCAAACCGCTCACATGATACAGCGGCAATGACAGAAGCCAGCAATCGCCTTTCCCTACCGGAATGTTTTCGTTTGATCCTAAGGCATTGAAATAATGATTACCCACGGTATGAACAACGGCCTTGGGCTCTCCGGAACTGCCGGAGGTTAATAGGATCGTCGCCGGTTTGATAAGTTGCGGTGGGTGACTCCTAAGCAATCCCGTGAGCCCTTGATGTTCGGAGATTTTTTTCACGGGAATGGGATTCCCGACGATAAATGAATATCTCAGAGGGGACAAACCCGAAGGCCACGACATACATTGCAATTTTTTAATTTGTCTTTTGATCTCTTGCGGAGGAAGGCGCGGACTTAAAAGGCATGCAACGGCGCCGATCCGCCACAATGCCAGAAGTAAAATAATATAATCAAGCGATGTTTCATTGTAAATCGCGACTTTTGTTCCTTGCCGGATACCTTGCCTGCGACACTGCTCTACGGCCGTTTGGATAGACACCGCAAGTTGCCCATAGGTGATATTTTTTGTATTGGAAATAAGGGCTATGGGATCCGGCATTAGACTTCGTGGATCAATTCGGGATCCAGATGCAGGTTGTTTAATTGACATTGTTCAATGTGCAGGCGTCCGCGGTCAGGATTTAAAGGCGGTAACACCGTATCACGGCTAAACCATTTTCCTGTATCGAGTCCAACGGCCGTGTGTTTTGAGAAGCAGGCCGCAAGATTGGCCAAGGCGCGCAGGCCGATTCCCGACTCAAAGGTTGAAGTAATGACGGTGCGCAATCCATACGTATGAGCTTCATTGGCCATTTGCGTAATTTTTTCAAATCCGCCGAGAATCGTGGGTTTTAAAATGACCACTTCTACTCCATCGAAAGATTTGATTTCCCTCAGGCTATATTCCTTCAACGATTCATCGATAGCAACCGGGATTAAAGTCTCTTCATAAAACGCACTCGCCTGGGAAAAATCTTTGAGAGGCTCTTCGATGTATTCGATCGCAGCAAAATCAATGGCTTTGCAAAATTCAAAAGCCTGCGGAATGTCCCACGCTTTGTTGGCATCCAGACGGACGATGGCCCGCCCCGCGATGGTTTGAGTCAGCGCATTCACGGTCGCGATATCCTCGCTGATTTTGGCATGGCCTACTTTTAATTTGAGGGTCTGATAACCTGCGGCGACTAAGTTTTCCGCTTCCTTGAGGACGGATTGGGTCGAACCTTGCAAAAGTCCATTGACCGGCAAAGCGGTTTGAAAATTTTCGTTAAATAAATCCGCCAAGGATTTCTTGAGGTTTGCGGCTTTGAGTGACAAGACCGCGGTCTCAATTCCAAAATGCACCGACGGAGCCAAGGGCATATTTTCAAGCCATGAAGAAAACGTGCTCCCTTTTTGTCCGATGCGTTCAGGAATAGATTGGCCGTTTAAACGATCGCGCAAAGCTTTTAACTGTCCGATAATGATATCGGGCATTTCTACGCTCACCCCTTTTAAAGGGGCGGTTTCACCGAATCCCGTGTTTCCGTTTTCATCGGCGAGCTTAATGATAAAGCCTTCCCGTTCACAGATTTTTCCGGCGACGGGAAGTTCGCGTGACAAAGGGACTTTATAACTGAAAATTTTAAAATCGCAAATCCGCATAAAGCCATCCAAAAGAAAATAATAAACTGTAGAAAAGTAAAAGTAATCCTGTGTCGGCCAGAACGCAATTTAAGGAAGGCCCGTCGCTTTTACTGAAAACCGCCCGAATGGATGACGCGGCAAATAAAAGGATGGTCGAACTCAATAAAATTTGAATCCGTTCCCGGATCAGGGCGTAAACGGCGATGGGCATCAAAGCGGCCAAAACGATAAAAAGAAAATATTGGGTCTGGGTAAAAGCGCGACCAAACCGGACGGCTAATGTCCTTTTGTTGGCTTGGGTATCGGTTTCGATATCGCGAAGATTATTAACGACTAAAATCGCCGCGGACAGCAGTCCCGGCCCTACCCCGGCCAGAATGATGGCCGGATTAATTTCCCTCATTTGCACATAATATGTTCCCGCAACCGCAACGGGACCAAAAAAAATAAAAACAAAAATTTCCCCCAAACCATTATAACCCAATGGCCGCGGACCGGCGGTGTAAAGCACGCCACAGGCGATGCCGGTTACACCAATTAAAATAAGCGGCCACCCGCCGCGCAAAGACAATTGAAAGGCAATGACTAAAACTACGCCGAAGGCCAGAATGTAAGCATTGCGCACGGTCGAAGGCGGGATCAAACCGGCTTGCGTGACCCGGACAGGACCGATGCGATCGCTGGTATCGGTCCCCTTTTTAAAATCGTAATAGTCATTGGCGAGATTCGTCCCGATTTGCATAATGAGGGCGCCGAGCAAACAGAGGACCGCACTTTGTAAATGGAAACCACCGTCGCCTATGGCCAGAGCGGTCCCGAGAATGACGGGAGCGAGGGCGGCCGGTAAAGTTTTTAGACGACAGGCCAAGAGCCAGTTTTTCAAAAAGGTCACATTCATTTTTTACGGACGACGGGGAAATTTGGCAAAATCGGGTTTGCGTTTTTCCAAAAATGCATTGCGCCCTTCCTGTCCTTCTTCGGTCATATAAAAAAGCATGGTGGCATTACCGGCCAGTTCCTGCAAACCAGCTTGTCCGTCGCAATCAGCGTTAAGACTCGCTTTGAGACAACGAATAGCCATAGGAGAATTGGCCAAAATTTCCTGGCACCATTTGACCGTTTCTTTTTCCAGTTTGGCATAAGGAACAATGGTGTTGATCAGACCCATTGCTAAGGCTTGTTTGGCTTTGTATTGCCGGCACAAAAACCAAATTTCGCGCGCCTTTTTTTGTCCCACAATGCGGGCCATGTAACTGGAACCATATCCGCCGTCGAAGGACCCGACTTTGGGGCCGGTTTGGCCAAAAACCGCATTGTCCGCGGCGATCGTTAAATCACAAATCATTTGTAAAATTTGTCCTCCCCCAATGGCATAACCCGCTACCATCGCGATGACCGGTTTAGGGCATGTGCGGATCTGGCGTTGCAAATCCAGGACATTTAAGCGGTGGACGCCTTTGTCATCTTTGTATCCGGCGGTCCCGCGGATTTTTTGGTCGCCTCCGGAACAGAACGCTTCTTTGCCTTCACCGGTTAAAATAATAACACCGGTTCTTTCGTCGTCGCGGGCTTCGCTTAAAGCCTTAGAAATTTCGACCACGGTCAATGGCCGAAAGGCATTACGAACTTGCGGCCGGTTGATCGTGATTTTAGCTATTCCGTCTGCTTTATGATATTTGATGTCGGTAAAAGTACCCGCCGATTTCCAAGTGGTTTTCATGATGGGTCCCTCAAAATTTTAGGTTTCCCAAATATAGCAATAATTGTGAAGATTGCCAAGGAAAACTTAAGCAGCTTAAGGCGTGGTTTCTTTCCACTTGACGATGTTGACAATAAAAGGAAGGTAGGGAATGGTGCGGTTATTGACAAAATTATTATCAAAATCATATTTCCGTTTTTTGAAAACGTTTAAGTCGACCGCTTGAGGGCCGGTTCCGCGGACGGAAATGGACCCTTTAAAATTTAAGTTTCCTTTTGAACCTTTATCGCCGTCGGCGAAAAAGGTCCCTTGACTTCCCGGCAAGTTCCCGTCGGACAAAAGAAATCCTTCCACGGTCAAATCTCCTGCGACCGCCGTACTTCTCGGAATGATAATATCGCCATGGGCAAACAATCCCAATTGTGCGGGCAGTGAGGCATTTCCTGAATATATGGAATCATCAATCAAAACGTTCTTAGCGGATACGACCAGAATGGATTTTGAATATTTTCCCGAAACGTGGATGTTACCCTTGGCATAAATAATTTTTAATTTGGCGGGGTCGATGCCGCTGTCGAGTGCTCCTAAGTTGTTAAAATTGATGTCCAGATCGCCATCGTAATAATACCCCTGCTGTGAACTCCTCAAGTTTACGGCTAAAAGTTCATAACGGTTTAGATCCACACCGGCAAAGGTGAGCGAAGGAGCGGGAAGACTTTTTTTGCCATTTTGCCACTTTACGGCCGGATTGCTGTCATTGGTACTGGTGCTGGTATAAAAGGCATCCCCTTTCATCTGTATTTCATCGTTGGGCGGTGGGGAATCAATGTCAAAGTAAATGTCCTTGGCCAGGACATCGGCATTGATTTCTGCTCCACTGATAATATGTAACGGACCGGCGGTGGAAATTAAAAAACGGGTGGGACTCTCCACGATGACCTGAACCTTAAGGACACGGGATATTTTACCTTCCGAATCTTTGCCGGTTGATGTAATGATACGGCTTTCCCAAGTGTTGAATTTAGCGGTGTCCGCGACATCAATGGTATAAAAACCAATGGTTTTCATATTTTGGCCTTCAGGGATCTGAAAGGCGACATTGTCCATAGCGCCAAATCCATTCCTGCCAGGCTTCCACATCGAGTTCTGCCGCAAATTATAAATGGCGGCATCCACGCCGGTTTCCGCCGCATAAAAGGCTTCTTGCTGTCGCTTTTTGCTGTCGACTTCCTTCATTTGCACGTCGGAACGCATCATGGCGGCGCTCAAAAGAACAGAAAGAAAGATCATCACAATCAAGCTGACTAAAAGGACCGCTCCGCGTTGAGAGGAAAAGGAAGATAATTTGGGTGGTTTTATCATCTAGTTTCTCGCCATGATTTCCGTTGACGTTGTAATGTGAATGTCCCGGGTAAAAATAGTATCTTTAAGTTTTAAATTGACCAAGACATCCTTTCGGTCAATGCCGAAGCTAAAATCACAAGCGGCAAAATCCGCATGTGTTCCATAGTCTTTACTCATATTGCCTCTAGCGCGACTCATGGTGCCGGCGCTGGTCAAAGTAAATACGGTAAGGACCGGGGGACTGTCTGTGCTTGTAAAGGTCACGGTTTTAGAATCCGGTCCGTTGGCGATTTCAATCAAACGAGAATTCCTTCCTTCAAACGACATGTCTTCAAAAAACAGGTTGGCTTCCGACCATAGATTGGCCCGTTTGATCCGGTCTTCGTAGGCAAACCAGTTATTTATAAACACACTGTTAAACAAACCGAATCCAATGGCGAAAATCACCAGGACGAGAATGATTTCGGTTAAGGTAAAGCCTCGCTGGTTACGGAGCATATTAGGCCGCTCCATGACCGGTGAGTTCAATTTCGATCGTGATTGTTTGACCCTTTTCTAAATTTAAAATTTCCCCATGGTCGGGTTCATAAGACGGGTGGGTGATATCGATGGAATGACTGCGCGGGGTCTGTTTGTAATAATTATCTCCAATCACCCCCGGCGGAGGCCATGTTTCTACAACCCCATCGAAAACGGCCTGGCCATCATTACCGGTTGTCATGGTCACACTGGGCCCGGCATTATAAGGGTTAAATTTTACGCTGGCGCCTTTGATGGGCGTACCACCGCCTGATCCCTTTTTTGTAACATGGACAATGACCCTGCCCACACCGACCGGCCACATTTTGGCATTATAGTTTACGAGTTGATTGGCCTTAATATTTACGGCCGGTTGAGGGGTATAAAATTCATTTCCCGACTGATCAAAAGGATAATAAGCATTTTTAGAAGAATGAAAATCCGCTAACCCCTCCGGCAGCTGGAACCCCACCCCGGGGCATTGATAAATATAATAGCCCCCTCCATCGGTAGTATTTGCACTTCCAGAAAGTATGATCAAAGCATTACTCACCAAGGCTCCGGTTTCCCCGTTTCTCATTTGTCCTTGGACATTTCCGCAATTGTAGGTACCGCCATTGGGAATGATCAGAAGAATACCGGTTGCGAGGTCGCCTTCTTTCAGAGCGCGACCGACATTCACTAAATTACTCTGGCGGTCCACCTGGCTAATGGTATTACAACAATCCTGACTGGGCATTTTTTTTTGGGCTATTAATTCCAAATAATTTTGCGGAGTGCTTTCAAATAGCTCTTGCACCGCCGGAACATTAAGAGTGAAGTTTCCGTTACGGTCGGTCACGGCAAAGGGATAATACCCATTCTTCCACCACCAGGCGTTACCAAAGGTGGCATCGGAATCACGACGAGGCCACTTGGCGAAAACTTTGGCTCCTTCAAGGACCTGCCCGTTTTGATCTTTAACGGTCCCGCTGACCGTAGCTTCGGGAACCGGGTAAAGCGGAATGATAACAGGAAAACTATCGCCGGGGTTGACAACAATGCGGTCGCTGGCCGCATTCCCATTGTAAGGATTATTACAATTGATGGCACCATTTTGTAGATAACGTGACGATGACCATCCATCGGGTTCATAGGCTAATCCCGAGCAACTGGGCCTTTGCGCATAGCCGGCGCGATAAGCCCAAAGGGTCATGACAGTCAATTGTTGAGGATTAGTGTTACTAAAATGGATGGTCGTGTCCCATGACGTTTGGTTCTCCCGCCAGTCATGGACTTGCTTAGTAGGTTCGTAATCATCAAGGACATATGAGCGGCCTTGATGGAAATCGCCTAACGGTTGATTTGTTAAGGCATTGATCATACGGATTTGTAAATGGGCATCATCCGGCAAGGGTCTTAAGAAAATTTCAATTCGTCGGGATTCTAAACTGGAAGAAACGACAATAGGTTGGGGATGAGTATAACTTTCGTAATGATCAAGATTTGCGGTTAAATTCCATGTTCCCGGATCAACCTGATAGGCCCCGGTCGTGGCTTTAAAATTAAAATTGATGTCCTCGTTATTTTCGGATTTCGAAATAGCGGCGGCGGAGTTTAGTTGAAAATCCTTTCCTCCGACTCGAAATAAACGAATTTGAACATTTGGCAGCAAAGGGTTACCATTGGCTGTCGATTTAACTATTCCTACGACATTTCCCGGCAAAGCATCGGGCGGATGCGCCAAAAGCACGGCGGATTGAATGGATTTCGGTTGGCCCAGGTCGGTCCAGTTAACGGTTATGATGGCTTTTTTGAGTTCGCTGCTGCCGCTTTCCGGAGCGATTGTAACCGAGCGAGTATAACCGGTAAATGAGGCATCTAAAGCTTTTAAACCGCAGGCCCGGTTTGTATTTCCAAAATTTGGTCCGGGAAATTGGCAATCCTCTAAGGGGCCTTGAGGGGGATCATAAAAAGTCAAAGCCGCTTTGCGGATTTCTTCCTGACTTTTTTGCATAAGATTGATTGCGATATTCCGGGCGCGGCTCAATTGCTCGCCGCGAAATAATGTCCCGACGGCCACCGCCGTGCACGCGCTGATCGTCGCAAAGACGACGATGCCGGTCAGAACTTCAACAAGGGTAAAGGCAGATGGGGATGTGCGCTTCATGGCTTAAATGTATCGTAGCAGAGAAAGTGCCGCTTTAAAAATTAATCCGGCACTTTCCTAAGGTTAAAGGTTTATTTTAAATTTCCATAAATGATCGTCGGGGTGATAGAAATGATCAACTCCACATCCGACGATGTTGTTTTTTCGTGACTGAAAAGATTCCCGATCCAGGGAATGCTCCCTAATAATGGGATCTTGTAAAGGTTCTTTTTATCTTCCTGTCCTAATAAACCGCCGATAATAAACGGTTCATTATTTTTAATACGGACATAGGCGGTCGCTTCCCGGGTTTTAATGTGGGGAAACTCGCTGTTGGGACCGCGGAATGCAAAAATATAACTGACTTCCGGCTGGACCTTGATGACGACGAAATCTTCGCCGATAATGCTGGGGGTGATGGTCAGACGGATGCCCGGCTCGACCCAGCGCACATCGGTTGTGGCCACCCCGCCGGTCACGTTGGTGACGGTATAAGGAATACGGTCACCGACAAAGATTTGTGATTCCTTGCCGTTTAAAGTCGAGACGCTCGGGCTGGACAAGACTTTGGCCTTGTTTTGATTTTCCAGCATATTGATGACGGCGCTAAATTGGATGGGGTTACGGGCCAGCGAGTAAAGTTTGATAGCTTCATTATGACCGCTTTCGGTATTACTAAAACTTGCCGGCCGGCCGGCTTCCTGAAAATTCGTGGTGATCTGGTCCGACCAGTCGACACCTAAATCTTTTAACCCGTCGCGGGAAATTTCAATGATCTTGGCTTCGAGAACGACTTGCGGTTGCGGCTGATCAATCCGGTTAATGGCGCGTTCCATTTTTTCGATTTCTTCCGGTTGTCCGACGGCGATCAAACTGTTAAGGTCCGGACTGCTCTGGATTTTTTTAGCCATATCGCCTAAAAATTCCTTGGCCTGCCCGACGTTAATGTTTTTTAGCTTAAAAACACGCGATGTCTGGCTTTGTTGCAAAAGGTCCTCACGCAGGGTCGCATAAAGCGAATCTCCCACACGCTTGTAACCGAGTTTGTAAGAATCCGCGATTAAAAGTAAGGCTTCCTGAACGCTGACCGACATAAGATGCAAGTCAAATTTATTAGATTTAAGGGTAGGATCAAGGACAATATTGACTTGCGCGATTTTGCTTATGGTCTGGACGATGTCGCCTAAGGCGGTTTCGTCAAAATCCAGATCGATTTTCTTTCGCAAGACTTCATCGGAAATAACACTTTTGATGATTTCTTCCTGGGTTTCGTAGCTGATGGGAGCTTCATAAGCAAAAATGGCCGGGGTGCCGGGATTGGTTTTAACTTTTCTGGCCCTTTTATATTCTTCGAGGATGGTTTGTTTTTCCTCGATGCCTTTCATTGTTTGCTTGCGGACATCCTGTTCATAGTCCTCTTGGGTAATCTCTTTGGCTATCTCCATATCTTTAGGAACATATTTATGGACGGTGATGGCGGGTTCGCTTTCCGGATTTTCGCCGTCTTCAAGAAGGGCGATTTTGCGGGATGTGGCCTTAAGAATAGAGTTGATTTCATCCAGTTCATCCGTGGTCGAGACCATGTCCTGTGATTCACTTTGAATGTCGCCGGTAAACGGTTTACTGAGAGCGGCGTATTCTTCAACGATATCACTGTCCTCCTTTTCTATGGCGGCAAACACTGGGGTTTGCGCTGCGACAATGCTTATCGCGATCAAAAGCATTAAAAAATATTTTTTCACTTTTTGGCACCTCTTTTTAATGTTATTTGATTCTCTCCATTGGAAAAAACAGCATGGACACTGTCAATTTCTTTTAAAATAAATCCTTTATATTGCTCATTGAGTTTCAGCATGATTTTTTTATCCCCGGATTTTAAAAGGGCGATCGCCTGATCGTCCATTTTGACCATGCCGATAAAATAAATATCGCTAAATGTCGTACGGATGGGTTCGATTTTTTTTGCGTCAGCTGCTTTCCCGGGAGTGACGTAAATCGGCTTAAACGGATCGCGGGGGATCTCAATGGCTCTTTGGTTTGGCTTTAAGATCAGTTTGGCCAATTGCGGATCATCGACCGGTGTCACCGTAATCGTGTCCTCAGCGGGCTTTTTATCGTCCGCCATAAAAGTAATGCGGTCGCAGCCGTTGGCATAAAGAGCGAAAGTAAAAAAAAGAATGAGTGTCAGGTTTTGTTTTTTCATTGTCGGTTTTCTTTGAGTTCTTCTAGGGTTTTTAAACTGTATATTTTTAAAGTAAAATCGCATTGCAGAACAGGGTAAGCATTGTTGGCTGTGGCGATCTCAATGTTGCCGATACTGATCAATTGTTTGAAACTTTCCAAATGACGGTAAAAATTGACAATGGATTCGTACGGCCCGTTGATCTGGATATTGATGGGCATGGCGGCCAAGGTCAGCATCCGCTCCATCTCTTCCTTGGTCAGTTCATCCGAACTTTTGTTTAACTTGCGCCGCACCAGTTCGGATTGTCCTTCTTCGATTTCTTCTGGCACCTTGACTTCCTGAAATTTACTGGTTTTCATGTCAATAATATTGATCCCCGCGCTTTGCGCAAATCCGGAAAGCCCATCCAGGAAGCCGGGAATGTCCTTTTCTTGAAACAAATATTTTTGAAATTCGCTTTTTTCTTTTTTATAGAAATTCATCAGGCGCTGAATTTCTTCGACATCATTCTTGACCTTGGCCAGTTCATGGGATTTGAGGATCCATTGATTACGGGTCTTAAACAAGGCGTTGACATTCAAATAGGTCAGGCCACCGATGATGAGCACAGCGGCTGAGCAAATGGTAAGTGCCACTTTTTTAATTTTATTTTGTTCCATGTTTTTCTTCTTTTTTGCCCCTCAGGTTGGCCTGGATCCCGAAGTTAAAAAGTTTTGCATCCTGCTCTTTTTTTTCTCTTAGGAAATCAAATTTGCCGCCCTCCAGAATGGAGCTCTGGTCGACCTTGCGGATCAGTTCCGCAATGTTGGTTATGTCAAACGTGTCCCCGTTGATCCGCACATCGCCCGATTCTGAAAATTTAAATCCGGTCAGGCTTAACTCCGCCGGCAGTTCGGTCGCAATTGCCGCTAAAACATGCGTCCACGATGTCCGGTTTATTTCCTGTACATAACCGGCCTGGGCGAGAAGTTTTTTGCGGACATCTAAATAGGCATTTTTTTCCGCAAAAAGATTTTCATTCTGTTTATTGAGCATCACAATATCTTGGCTTATCTTTTTTGTTTCTTCGCGCAGAAGCGCCACGTCTTTCTTCACAATATAATTGACGCCCCCCAAGCCGCCTGTCAGGGCCATTAAAAAAATCACGGCTTTGACCATGACCAGCATGAAATATTTCTGGGTTTGAAATTTGGCAAAGAAATGGTCAAAAGCAAAGAGCGGCTTTTTGGATCCCAGACTGAATAAAAGCGGTGTTAACGCGTTAACATAGGCGGGATTCCACTCCACGGTTTCCGGCACTTTGAGGTTGGGTATGTTTTCGGCGCTGACGATTTCGGTCGGAATGTCCAGATGTTTGTTGGCTTGCGTACCGATTTTAAAAGACAAGGATTTGTCGGCCACGATCCATAATTTTTCAATGGGTAATTGAGAGTTTTCTACCAAATGGGCTTTGACGACGCGCTCAAATTCTCCTATCCAGTTGGAAAGCACGATTTCTTGATTGGCCTCATTGACGGGCGAAGAAATTTGCTGTGATCCGATGGGCGAACGGTAAATGCCCATATAGGTGCTTCCCTTATATATGCAAAAGTACGAGCACAATTCCTGCACGGCTAAAACCGCTTCGCAGCGGTTGGGCGTCGTTGATTTTGTCAAAAGGTCCTTAAGGTTCAGAGGCGAAATTTCAATATCGCGAAAAGGGCGTTGGGTGGCGTCGATTTCATCGATGACGGACTTTAAAAATTCCTGGGACACGGCGACGAGAAGCACGCGTTCCTTTTCCTTGCTGTGCATAAAGGCCGTATAAGAATATTCAAAGGCCTGGTTATAAAAGAAAGGGAGCTTTTCGATCTCGCCGGGAACGACTTCCGCCAGTTCGGCGGCGTTCATCTTGGGCATCAATTGCTGATGGATCAGGACATCTTTACGCGAAATAGCGACGAAAACCCTTTTGGGAAGGATTTCTTCTTTTTCAATGATCATACGGACCGCTTGCGTCAAAGCCCCGGGAGTGGAAAAATTCAGATTCACTTCCAGTTCTCCGGCGCGCGTGAGCGTAGGAGCTCCCCTTTGCTTCGTGACATAAACGAAGCGTAAAAGTTTTTCGCCAATTTCTAGTCCTAAATATCCCTTTTGCATTTTATCCTTCTTTTTCCGATATCGAGTGAGGAATTGAGTCCCCACTCGATATCGGAAAATTGTTATATTACTGGCATTTACCTGTAGCAATATCAATGGAGGTAATACCCTGAATGTTTGATTTTGTGAAACCATTTTGGGTTAAAGCAGCAACGGTGCCGCATGAAGCTGCGCGGTTCGCTACTGTGACTTCTCCCATGCACATGACCACAGCCGCTTCGCAGCTGGCAATATTAGCATTTGAAGCCACAGTATTACCTTTGTTGATAGCTTTGACGCTGTTGGGCAAGATCAAGGCGAGTAAAACACCTGCGACGACCAAGACGATGAGAATTTCGGTTAAAGTAAAACCGGATTTATTTTTTTTGACGTTCATGTGAAGTTTCTCCTGTTATTTTTATGTATCGTTTTTAACCTTATTTTTAGTTTTAGATTTCAAGAGCAAGATTTTTTTCTTCCCCCCTCCTTTTGGTTAACTGGCCAATTTGTTCCATATCGAAAAGATCGGCATATAAATAGCCAGCATGGTTATTAAAATGATGACTCCGACAATAATAATCAGCATAGGTTCAATGAGCGTTAAAAACTTATTGAGTTTGTAATCGACTTCTTCGTCAAAATGTTTTGTCAAACTGTCTAAAATGTTGGTCACGGTTCCCACCTTTTCGCCGATGCCCAGCATTTCCACCAAAAGGACGGGAAAGATTCTTGTCTCCCGGAATGTTTCGTAAAGCGAACGGCCTTGTTTGACGCCTTCCTTAATGGAGGAAATATGATAAACGATATACTGATTGGTCACCGTGGTTTGGGCCACATCCAAGCTTTCGACGATGGGAAGGCCGGAACCCATGAGAATGCGTAGCGAGTTGATAAAACGGCTGATGGTCAAGGTCAACAAGAGATTGCCAAAAAACGGGACCACCAAAACGTAGCGGTCAATTTTATAAGCGGCGGCCGGGATTTTTTTAACTTCCCGGAATATCACAAATGAGCTAACAATAAAAATAACCATGAAAGCGATAAAATATTTATTGATCATGAGATTGGAAATGCCCAAAATGATCTTGGTGATCAAGGGAAGCTTGACGCCCAATCCGACTAAGACTTTCTGAAATGTGGGGACCACAAAGGTGAACATGCCTATCAAAACAAGAAAAGTTAAAATCATGACGATACATGGATAAAGCATGGCCTTTTTAACTCTGGTCGTGAATTGGCGTTGATATTCGAGGAACTCTACGATTTTTTTCAATATGAAGACCATGGAGCCGGTTTTTTCGCCGACCTGTATCATGGCCCGGTAGAGATAAGGAAAGATGAGCGGGAATTCGTTTAATGCTTTAGAGAGGTTTTCTCCGTCTTCGACGTGACGATACATCCGGCTAATGACAAGTTGCATGGTCTTTTCTTCGCTTTGTTTCCAAAGGATATTTAAGGCCGAGAGAATCGGGATGCCGGATTCGATCAAGGATGTTAAGCGATGGGTAAACATCAACAGCGCGTCGAAGGTGACGGTTTGCCGTTTGAGATATTTCATGTCAAAGATCTTGGCGGAGAGGAAATATCCTCCGAAGGCCCGCAGAAGGGATTTTAATTCACGGGTATCGCGGGCTTCCCAGAAGCCGTAAAAACTTTTTCCATTTTCGTCTTTCAGTTTATATAAATAATTTGGCATGGCTTATTCATGTGCAGTAATACGAATGACCTCTTCTAGACTGGTTAATTTTTTAATGGATTTTTTGATACCCGAAGCGCGTAAACTTCTCATTCCTTTTTTATTGGCGGCGTTGAGCATTTCTTTTTCGCTGGCCCGCTTTAAGATCAAGCTGCGAAATTCATCGTCGACATCGAGAATTTCATAAATGCCGGTGCGTCCACAAAAGCCGGTTCCCAAGCACCGCGGACAGCCTTCCGGTCTGGCCAAAATGATCGCCGTGTCATCAGGATAAAATTGTTTTAAAGTGTTTTGCACTTCTTGTGTAGGCGTATAGTCTTTGCGGCAATCCGGACACAGCGTGCGCGCAAGGCGCTGGGCAAAGACCGCACTAACGGCGCTGCTGATTAAAAAGGGTTCGATGTTCATTTCCAAAAGTCTAGTAATCGCACCGGCGGCAGTATTGGTATGCATGGTCGATAAAACCAAATGACCCGTCAAAGCCGCGCGGATGGCAATTTCAGCTGTTTCAACGTCACGGATTTCTCCGATCATAATAATGTCCGGGTCATGCCTTAAAATATGGCGGATCGCGGTCGCGAAACGGTAGCCAATGAAATCATTGATGGCCGTCTGGGTGATACCGGCCATTTCATATTCGACGGGATCTTCGACAGTAATAATATTTCGTCCCGGCTGGTTTAAGCGTTCCATCATGGAATAAAGAGTTGTGGTCTTGCCGGCTCCGGTGGGTCCCGTAGTCAAAATCAATCCGTAAGGACGATCTATGATTTTGTTGATCAAAACAATTTCTTCTTTATCAAATCCCAGGGCGGACATGTCCTTGTTAAAATAATCCTTGGTCAAAATTCGCATCACCAGATTTTCGCCGAGAATGTCGGGAATGGTAGAAAGCCGGATGTCAAAAGTTTGGTTGCGAAAATTGATCATCGCGCGACCATCCTGCGGCCGGCGATTATCAGCCACGTCCATTCCGGCCATAACTTTGAAACGCGAAAGGACTTGGCGCTCGAGTTCCTTTTCAATGGGCTTTTTGTCGTAAAGGATCCCATCAATGCGAAAACGTACGCGTAAAAATTTCTTTTGCGGTTGAAGGTGGATGTCAGATGCCTTCTCTATAATAGCTTGTTCAAGAAGTTCATTGACCAGACGGATCATAGGAGAGGCCTGGACCTTTAAGCGTTCTTCTTGTTCCCGTTTTTTAAGCTCTTCTTGTCGGGAAACAAATTTAGGGATATATTCGTTGATTTCTTTAATACTCGCCATGACGGGATTAACAGGACATCCGCATTTGACTTGTAATTCCTGTAACAGAGCGACATCCAGAGGATTACGCATGGCAATGGTTAATACTCCATCACGGATCGCAATGGGAAGGACTTTATGGAGCTCAATGAAATCGGAAGGAATAAGTTGTACGGCTTGATCGCTGATCACCACATTATCCAAACGGACAAACGGCAAGCGAAAAATGTCAGCCAAAACCGCAATGAGTTTTGATTCTTCAATGTAACCCAGTTCGACTAAAAGTTCACCCAGTTTGCGGGGATTCTTTTTTTGGCTTTCCAGAGCGCGGATAAGCTGCGGATGCTCAATCAGACCGCTGGCAAGGAGGATTTCGCCGATTTTAAGTTTTTGTTCTTTCGCTTTTTTGTCCATGAGTATCATAAAATTAATGACATTGTTTTCTTTGGTCACACTGCAAGTAGGAAAAATAACAATTGAAGTATGCACTATGAAATAAAAAAAAGCAAACTTGAATCATATTTATGATAAAAATCAAGTAAAATATTTTAGAAGATGCAAAATTAACCATAATTTTATATATTATAAGTATATGTATTGCAATATATTATAAATAATATTTCGAAAATATTATAATTTTATGGTCTTTAAAAGTTTAAATGTAGAAATTTCATGCAAATTTCTACAAATTTCTAATTTTCTTAGCTAAATTTTGATGAGACTTTATGTTGCGGTTTAGGTCAGAATAGACCTCAAGGATGGTGGTTTTGGGTGTTTGAACGGCAGATGCGTAGGCCTGGGTAAACTCCGGGATGGTCTGGATGGCTTGGTAGGAAAATTCAAAGAGTTTCGCAGCATGAGCAAAGGTAATATTGTGTGGGGATGTAAAAAACTTTTTAAAACCGATTTTAATATCAGCGGCCGGTAAAAATGAAAATATAGCGCCCCCATTGTTATTCAGAACAATAAGAACAAAAGGATGTTTGGGATTCTGTAAAAAAATTAACGAATTCAAATCGTATAAAAAAGCCAAATCCCCGAGGATTGCGGTACAGGGCTCTTTAAGCTCTTTGGCAAAACCGGCCGCGGTGGCAATATTTCCATCTATGCCGCTGGCCCCGCGGTTGGCCGTTACACGCACGGGGTTTCCCTCGGGAGTGGCAAAGAGATTCATATCACGAATCGGCATACTGTTGGCAATAAAAAGACCGGAGTTTTTCGGAATGAATTTTGAAACCAGGTGACTTACCGCTGGTTCACTAATAAGATTATCTGAATTAAATATGTGTCCGGTAGTTATTTTTTCACAGATTTTATTTGCCCTTTGTAAATTCTTAAGAAGAGGCGTTGCTAAACGCGGAGAAATTTGCGGTATGAGGTTATGGCAAAAAACTTTTATCTCGCTTTGAAATCGCAATGTCACAATATGATTTGAATCATTGCGCAAAGGGTGCTTGAGAACCATTATGTAATGACGGGGCTGGAGTTTTTTTATGGTTTGATACCAAAGACCGGATGTCAAGCGGCCGCCCAAATGCAAGACCCCGTCGATGGGTCCTTTGAAGCCGGCTGTGAGGATATGTTCAAAATTGTGAATGATCTGGGATTCGGTGTGGCCGAGACGTAACCCCGATGTGATATCCGCAAAAATCGGCCAGTTGAGTTTTTGGGCGAGGGCTAAAATCGCTTCTTCGTCTTCTTTCCCTCCTATTTTCCCGACCACAAGGATACCATTTTTAATGCTTTGCAAAATGTGGATTGCATCTTGCATGGCCGCATCTGAAATTTCTAATTGGGGGATGACATAATCAGTATAGGGAGTACGCTGGCCTTTCCAGGTTTTAATAGAATGCAAATAAGAGGAGAAATTTCTTTTTGTCGGGGCCGGCGCCAGCGGCTCGCGAAACATACAATTGAGATGGACAGGACCGCCGATTTCACCATGCGCGCGAAAAACCGCTTGATCGATGGTTGTTAAAACCGTTTCTGGAGAAATTTCCAGCGTCGGGCATGGCATGTCAAAGAAAAATCGAACATAATCTCCAAAAATCTTGACTTGGTCAATCGTTTGGTTGGCTCCGGTCCCTCGCAATTCCGGTGGACGGTCTGCGGTCAATATAATGAGAGGTAGTTTTTTTTTGCTGGCTTCTATGATACTGGGAAAAAGATTGGCACATGCGGAGCCGGATGTGGTCACGACGACCGTCGGTTTTTTTGACGCGACGGTAAGACCCAAAGCGTAAAATCCCAATCCCCGCTCATCAAAATGCACGACGGCCTTGGCCCGGGGATTTGCGGCAATCGCAATGGCCAAGGGGGCGCTGCGGGACCCGGGAGCGACACAAAAATATTCTACACCGCAGCGGAGCAATTCCTCGACGATTAACTCGGACCAGAAGGTATTGAGATCAGGAAATTTATTTTTGAGTGACATTAAAAATTTTTAAGAAAGTGCCCAGTTTGTTCTCGGTTTCTTCCCATTCCGCTTCGGGTGATGATTCTTTGATAAGGCCTGCCCCGGCGTACAAATAGGCGCTTTTTTCTCGCAAGAGAGTGGAACGGATGGCAACCGCCAATTCGCTGTGATTTAATCCAATGAAACCCACCGGCCCACAATACCATCCCCGACTAAAAATTTCAATTCGATTGATGGCGTTAAGGGCCGTTAAAGATGGAGTTCCCGCGACGGCGGGAG
The DNA here is from genome assembly GCA_031423615.1 of Candidatus Omnitrophota bacterium. GTDB lineage: Bacteria > Omnitrophota > Gorgyraeia > Zapsychrales > JANLHA01 > JADLGJ01. The sequence goes on along the minus strand of JANPFV010000065.1, from coordinate 8,889 downwards.
TCGGATGAAGTTGAGAGATGAGGGCCCGGTCATCGCTATTCTTTTTTAAAAGGCCGTCAAAACGCGTGATGAGATGATGTCCGGCGCTCCAATTAAGAAGCGAAGGATTTTCATCCGCCCGCAAAGATACACAAAGAGGCAAAAGGCTTTTCTGGATCATTTCCACGACATATTTTTGTTCTTTGTGATCCTTCTTCGACGATAAAAGATCGTTTTGCATAAGGATATCCTCGGCGGTTTCTTCCCCGCGAGGCCGGGTGCCGGCTATCGCCTCTGTTTCGATGCGGTCATTTTTGCGCTGATAGAGGCGTTCCGGAGTGGCCCCGAGGAAACTTTCATCATTCTGGAATTGAAAAATAAAACAAAAACAATTGGCTGTCGTTTCACGTAAGCGGGCCATAAGAAGAAATGGATTTACGGCACTTTTAAAATCCAATCGGACTGACCGGGCCAAAACAATTTTTTGGAATTTTTTCTGGTTGATGGCGTTAATAATGTCCGCGGCCGATTTTTTCCACGCTGCCGCATTGGGTATGTCAAGCCGATGGAAAGGTTGCGCCAAGAGTGAAGGATGACGGTTGGGGGGATTGCGTAAATCTAAAAGCTGACGGGTTAGAATTTTCAAGTTTTTTGGAAAGTCTTTATTAAAAATAATATTACAAGCCAGAGTGACCGCATTCCCGGTCTTTCGGATTTCAAACTGGGGCAAGACAAAACGCGCCCGGCCCCAATTTTTCCATTCCGCCGGTAAAAGAGGGCGAGAATCAAAACTGAAACCCCCGAAATATTGCATTTGCGGAAAATGAGACGAAAATGATTTTGTCATTCGGGAAAGAGTCTCGTAGACATCCTCCCCATCTTTTGCAGTGATTGTGTCCGCCGCCCCGAGGCCCGCGATCATAAAATTCTTATCCCGGTCTTCCCAGAAAATTTTAACCGCATTGTCCTGATGATTCAGCCATAATAAAAAATCAAAGTCGCGAATTTGGACTTCGATCCGATAAGGCTCCCTATTATTTAACTGGCGACCTTCAAGGTCAAGTGCGGCGATTTTTTCGGCCATTTTGATACAGGCTTCGGAAAAAGAACAAGGTTTTTCAGTCGCAAGAAGCATCACAGTTTTTCTCCCGAATAAATCGTGGCGACCCCAAACAAAAGCGGCTGGGCCATGACATTCTTAAAACCACATTGACGCATCATCCGCAAAAAAGTTTCGCCGTAGGGAAATTTTTCGATGGTCCGGTTTAAATAAATATAGGCTTTGAAATTCCCGGAAATCAGCCCGCCGATCAGCGGCACAAAACATTTCAAATAAAATAAATAGAGGCTCCGGATAAACCAATTTTTAGGCAATGAGAATTCTAAGATGACAGCGCGTCCTTCAGTCTTTAAAACGCGATAAATTTCCGTGAGAACCACGATCGGATTCTCGACATTGCGAATGCCAAAGGACATCGTCGCTATTTCAAATTCCCCTTCGCTAAATGGCAACTGGGCTGCGTCGTTTTTCTGTAAAGTGATTCGCCCCGCCAGACCGCGATCTAAAACTTTGGCTTTCCCTAGCATGAGCATGTTTTCGGAAAGATCTACGCCAAAAGCTTGGCTAATGTTAGGGCTATTTTGGACAAGAGTGATGGCCACATCCCCTGTTCCCGTGGCAAGGTCAATGAGTTTAATATGAGGCTTTGGGGGAACAAAACGGAGCAACCGTTGCCGCCAATTTTTATGTGATCCTAAAGAAAGAATGGTGTTGAGCAGATCATACCGTCGGTAAATGCTGTCAAAAATTTTCCAGGATTGACCTTTGGAATATCCAGGGTTTTGTAAGAATGTCGTCATAGGTTTGGCTGATTTTAACATCGTTCATTGAGTTTGGCAAACTTCCGGAAAGCCTTAGGAAATGTGATGCAGATATTTTTCGGCTTCAAGAGCCGCCATACAACCGGTCCCGGCCGCGGTAATGGCTTGACGGTAAACCTTGTCCTGAACGTCCCCGCAGGCAAAAACGCCGGGGACATTGGTCAAGGTCGTGCCGGGTTTGGTCTTGATATACTTTGTTTCATCGAGCTCAACCTGTCCTTTGAGAAATTCGGTATTGGGCAAGTGTCCGATGGCATAAAAAAGTCCTCCGGCAGGCAACATAGATTCTTCCTTGGTATGAACGTTCTGCAGGTTAACGCCGGAAAATGTTTTGTCGCCGGCAACAGAAAGTAAAACCGAATCCCATACCATTTTGATCTTGGGATTGGTAAAAAGCCGATCCTGCATGGCGGGCGACGCCCGTAATTTATCTCGACGGTGCACAACATAAACCTGGCTGGCGTATTTTGTCAGAAAGGTCGCTTCTTCCGCCGCGGTGTCTCCCCCGCCGATGACAACAAGTTCTTTATTGCGGAAAAACGGCAAGGCTCCGTCACAAACCGCACAAGCGGAAATTCCCTTTTGCCAGAATTTTTCCTCGCCGGGAACATTCATCCGTTTTGCCGTGGCCCCGGTCGCAATGATTAAAGCGGGGGCTTCATAAGTTGTTCCTTCCGCATAAACTTTAAAAGGACGGTTTTTTAAGTCTACATTTTCGACGGTTTGGGTTTGAATGACGGTGCCGCATTTGCGGCTTTGGGCACGCATGCGCTCCATCAATTCCGGGCCACTGACTCCCTCGGGAAACCCGGGAAAATTTTCTACTTCCGTTGTGGTGGTGAGCTGTCCTCCGGCCACAACGCCTCCGGCCATGAAGCCTTCGAATAAAAGCGGAGCCAAATGCGCGCGGGCCGCGTAAATGGCTGCGGTGTGCGCTGCGGGACCGGAACCGATGATAATCAGCTTGTGTGTCATCAGGATTGGTCGTTAATTCCGAATTTATCCAGAATGTTGGCCCGCGGTTTGGCTTTGGCATTCTTGACCGCATCGCGCATGATCTGATCATAAACCGGTTTTGTAGAATCGCGATAAAAAAGTCCGAAATAACGACGATCGTCGGCGGCAAAACGAAAAGCGGCCTGTAAATCGCCCGGGTCGTGCGCTGTTAGCTCGGTTTTGTCGGCAATGCGCTTGTCCGGTGCGATGCCCTTTTCATGAGTCAAGAATGAAAACCAGTTGGTTTCTTTGTGGGCAAAATTGTTGGGATCAAAATGGGGGCAGCGCTGTGAAATATGGACGAACGAAAACCCCTTGTGTTCGTAAGCCGCTTCAAGCGTTTTGGCCAAATGATCCGGCATCCAGTCGGCTGTCGAGGCAACAAATGAGGCGCCAATGCCCAGGACCAAACGCACGGCATTGAGCGGTTCCATAAAAGTTCCGCCCGGCTGGGTATTCGTGGGATGCCCTTTGCGCGTCGTCGGTGACGACTGGCTTTTGGTCAAAGCATAAAGTTCGTTGTCGTACATCAAAAAAACGCAGTTGAAATTTTTGTTGATCCCGTGAATCAAATGGTTTCCGCCGATGCTCAAGGCATCCCCGTCGCCGGAGTGAATGAAAACTTGCAGATCCGGGCGGGTCAAAACCAGGCCGGTGGCAAAGGTAATGGGTCGGCCGTGAATGGTATGCGCGCCATAGGTATTCATGTAATTCGGACTACGGCCGGAACACCCGATGCCGGACACATTGACCGTTGTGACTTGCGAGAGTTGTTTGTCAACGACGAAACGTTTCATCCCCATAAGGATCCCGAAGTCGCCGCATGCAGTGCACCAACGCGGATTTTCCGTCTGCAGGTCTTTGAGTGTGACCCCGCTAGGAGCGGGTTTAGAAGTATCAGTTATCATAGCGTTTCTCCGAAAATTTATTTTTTATTAATAATATCCTGAATTTTTTGTTTCAAGGCGCGCGGACGAAACGGCCGACCGGTTGCTCCGCACCACACCGGTTGAATATCGACGAGTGTTTCCATGCGCAGCAAAGAGGTTAAAGGCGGCGGCTTTAAGTCATCCCCGTAAGCTAACTCGAGAGTGACAATTTTTTTAAATTTTTTGAAAACATCCTTGAGCATCAAGGGTAGAGGATACACGATACGCAAATGCATCCCGGAAGCGGAAATTCCCTCTCGGGTGCACATGTTGATCGCTTCTTCAATCACCCCGCGATTACTTCCCCACCCGACGACGAGGACTTCTCCCTGATCTGGACCAAACATTTCCGGTAAAGTGAGAGCCCGGCGGACATGATGGATTTTTTCATTGCGGATCTCATGAGCCCGCTGGTTGGTCTCGGCGGAATAACTGACTTTCCCGTCTTTATCGGTATTCAAACCCGTGACCCGGCGCATCTTCCCTTCTTCTCCCGGCGCTGATTGGAGGGTTCGGACCATTTCAATGGTGTCCGGTAAACGCTTCATATGAAAACGTTCGAAAACAAAATCGGGGATTTTGTTGATGTCTGTAATTTGATTGACAAGGGGTTTTTCAATAACCTTGTAACTGTTGGCGGTCAAAAAGTCCGACATGATGAAAACCGGCAAACGCAATTTTTCCGTAATATAACGCGCCATTTGCGGAGCATAAAAGCAATCGATGATATTCGCCACACTCAAAACAACCTTGGTATTGTCACCGTGGCTGCCAAAGGCCGCGGCCAGTAAATCGCTCTGTTCGGTTTTTGTGGGCATCCCGGTGGACGGACCGGAACGTTGGGCGTCGATAATGATGATCGGAATTTCCGCGGCGCTGGCAAAGCCGATAAATTCCTGTTTTAAGGATAAACCGGGACCTGATGTGCAAGTCACCGACGGAACACCACCGAAATAGGCGCCGACCGCCGTCCCGATTGCAGCGATTTCGTCTTCGGCTTGATGAACCATCCCGCCGTAGGAAGGCAACTCTTTGGCCAAGGTATGCATGATCGACGATGCCGGAGTGATAGGATAACCGCTGAACAGTTTGATCCCCGCATCAATAATTCCCATACTCATGGAGGTGTTTCCGTCGATTAAAATGGGATCCTTGCGGCCCTTTTCAATTCCCTGGACTTCAAAAGAAAAATCAATATTTTTTTGGGCGAAATCGTAGCCATTGTTGAATAATAAAAGATTGTCATCCAGAACTTTCCCAACGAGTTTCTTGCCGAATGTGATTTTTATCTCCGCGATTAAAACGTCTCTGGGCATATTATAAATCGCGCTCATCATGCCCAGATAATACATGTTTTCGCCTTTGCCGCCGAGGCTCTTAATGACGGCCTTGGCCGCTTCATCAATCTCGAAGGGAAAAAGATTTAATCCCAATTTGGCGATGCGCTTGCAAACCTGTTCGTAAGAATCTTCATTGCCGATTTTATTTCCCATGTCCAAAAGGACCCGGCAGGCCGGATTATTTTCATCATCATCGATCCGGCGGTCCAGGCAAATTTCGTGGGAGGAGATAATCAGATCGGTATCGTTGCCAATGTTGGTGATGTCAAAATCTCCCACCCGGATGATGACGCCGGACAAGGCGGCGCGGGTGCGCGGAGGCGGACTGATTTCCGCGGGAATCATGGGTTCGATGTAAACGTATCGTCCGGTTTTGGCAAAAGCGCGGATCAAAATGTCGCCCGCCTTTTGCGCCCCAAATCCCGCGTCCATCAATAATTCAAAGCGGGACAAACTTCGCTTTTCTTTCATTTCTCCCCCCATAATGTTAAAGGCGTTAACTGCATCCGCGTGTGGTTTGCAAAACTTCTTTTTCCAAGAAGGGACGCAGGTCGCGCAAATTTTTTAAAAATAATTCTTTCTCGTCGGGCGCAAAACTGACAGGCCCTTCCAACTCGTTGGCTAATAATTCGGCTAAATTTTGGTCGGAGTTGATGGTAAACCCGGCGTCCTGAATCATCCGTAACGTCTTTAATCTTGTCGATCCTTTGGTGTTCAAGTAACCTTCCATAAACAAGGAATTGGCGGCGTATAAACTCAAGACTTCCAAATTTCGCAAATGAATTTCTCGTCCGGCAGCTATGCGAATTTCGGCTTGCGGATTTAGGAAACGAAACAAGGAAACGATTCGCAAACAATATTCCGGGGTCAAGTCGGGGCGGTCTTTAAGCGCCGTCCCTTCGATGGAAATCAGAAGATTGATGGGAATGGACTTGGCTTTTATTTCGCGTAATTTTAATGCAACTTCGACGACATCGTCATCCTTCTCTCCCAGCCCCACGATCAGGCCCGAACAGACTTCTAATCCTACTGCTTTGGCCGCTTTTAAAGTATTTAAACGATCGAGATAGGTGTGGGTTGTACAAATGTTGGAATAATTCTTTTCCGACGTATTGAGGTTGTGATTCAAGCGGTCGAGGCCGGCGTCTTTTAAAATCTGCGCTTTGGCTTTATCGAGCAAGCCGGCAGAAACGCAAACTTCAATGGGATAGGCGGCTTTTATTTCGCGGATCAATTTTGCGAGATGCTCCGTGCGCCGATCCGACGGACCGCGACCGGCAAAAACCATACAATAGCGAAAGGCGCCGCTTTCATACGCCTGTTTGGCTTCCGCCAAGATTTCTGCGTCCGGTTTTAAAGGGTATTCCTCAATGTCCGCTTTTGATGATTTGGCCTGTGCGCAATAGTGACAATCTTCCGGGCAATAACCATTTTGGGCATTGTTAATGATGTGAATGCTTACGACTTTGCCGTGATACTTTTTTCGGATTTCGTAGGCGGCATTCAAAAGCGGAAAAACATCGATCTCAGGTGAAGTGAGGATGTCCCGGCACGTTTCTCGATCTAGGATTTCACCGGCCAGACTTAGGTCAGCCAAGCGGTGATAAAATTCACGATTCATAAATTTACTTTCTTTAAGTTGTGTTATTCTAGTACAAAATCCCCTGTGATGCAAATATTCTTGGCAAGAATTCGTAAGTCTATGAAATTAAGGCGTTTTTATCGTATTGAGAATATCCGGAAAAGTTCTTGCTAATGGGCGCACCCGGAGTATAATTGATCTTAATCATGAGCAAATTACACACTTTTCATATACCTGTTATGGGAACTGGTTTTTCCATCGACTCGCCGATCAAGGTCGCGCGCTATGGGATTTCGTCCGTTATTTCCCTGGTAGATGATACCTTAATCGAGGAAATGCGCAAATATTATTGTAAACAGACCGGCGAACCTTATGCGGAGATCACGAAGTATGATGAGGATTTTCGCGCTAAGCGCATTACGGCTTACCTTAATCTTGTCGATCGTATCGTTAAAAATCAGTTCGCGGAATTAAAAGCGTCGCCTTTTACGCCCGGCAGTGAAATTACAAAATATTTTGAACTTTTGCCGGAAACATCTCCCGTGAAGAAACTTTATGCCGAGATGCTTGCGATCAAGGATGAAGGTCATCAAAGAAATTTGCAAGAGATCCTTCGTAATCTGATTGTTCCCGGAGATATCAATGTCAATATTATGACCAAATTGGATCGCGTGAATTATGCCAAAGACGGGACTCCCCTTCCTTCGATTTATTCGGATGCACTGGCGGCTTTACGCGGATATGGCGAAAGCACATTGCAGTCCGCGATTGTTTTTTCCGCCGGCATCAATCAAAGACTTTACAGTTATGTCGAAGAATTTAAAGATTTCTATGCGGATGCGACAGGATTTATTAAAAAACGGGTGATCCTTAAAGTCAGCGATTTTCGTTCTTCTTTGATTCAAGGTAAATTTTTTGCTAAAAAAGGTATTTGGGTTTCTGAATATCGCGTCGAGTCCGGATTAAACTGCGGGGGCCATGTTTTTCCAGCGGCGGGTATGCTGATGGGCCCGATTCTTGAGGAATTTAAAGTGAAGCGACAGGAATTGATTTCGAACCTGCATTCTATCTATGCCGAAGCCTTAAGGATCAAAAACAAAATCATTCCTTCTGTTATTCCCGAAGTCCGCTTGACGGCTCAAGGCGGGATCGGAACTACTCATGAAGACCAATTCTTGCACACCTATTATGCTGTCAATAGCACGGGCTGGGGCACACCTTTTTTACTTTGCCCGGAAGCGACTAATGTTGATGAGGTGACTTTGCGAAAGCTCTCTGCAGCGACGGAAAAGGACCTTTACATCAGTGATGTTTCTCCCTTGGGTGTTCCGTTTAATAACATTCACAATAATTCCAGTGATGATGAAAAGAACCGCCGCGCCCAAGCCGGCAAACCCGGAAGCGCCTGCCCCAAGGGACATCTGGTTTCTAACACGGAATTTACCAAGGAAGCGATTTGTACCGCTTCCCGTCTTTATCAGAAACTTAAAATTGAGCATTTAGGAAAATTGGAGTTGACCTTTGCCGAATATAAAAGACAATTTGACGCTGTTATTAAAAAGGCCTGCATCTGCAATGACTTAGGCGAAGGGGTTTTGCTGAATAATAGAGTTGAAAAAAATGGACAGCGTTTTCCGGCTGTCTGCCCGGGTCCGAACCTTGCTTATTTTTCTAAAATCGTGACGTTAAAGGAAATGGTCGACCATATTTATGGACGTATCAATATCCTTAATCCGATTTATCGTCCCAATATGTTTGTCAAAGAATTGAAAATCAATATCGATTTTCTCGTTCGCGAAATTGGGAAGATGATCTCTTCTCCGACGCCAAAACAAATTGTTTATCTCAATGAATTCCGCGCGAATCTTTTGGAGGGGATTGAATATTATCAGAAACTTTTTCCGCAGATGATCAATGAAACCGAAGAGTATCGCAAAAAAGCTTTGGAAGAATTGGAAACTTTGAAGGTCAACCTGGAAGAATTTGTACAAACTTACAGTTCTATTTTTACATCATCCCAATTCGCTTCAGTATAGGTCTCTAAATCGAGTAGGAGGTAGATGATTATTTCATCTCCCGACCTCTCACACCACCGTACGTACCGTTCGGTATACGGCGGTTCATCAAAATTAATGAGACAGTGAAAGTCGTTTGGTCAAACTTATAAAACCCATTTTGTCAA
>JANPFV010000064.1:0-3301 GCA_031423615.1 Candidatus Omnitrophota bacterium | reverse complement strand
GCGCCTTTGAAACCGGCAAATACCGGCGAATGGCTGGAGGCGGGGCAACAATTTGCGGCAAAGAACCTTGGCTTTCGTAAATTGTATTTAAAGTTTCTTCCGTAGGGGACTTCTGATGATTTTTGAAACCCTGAAAAATGGTTTTGATTTTTCTTCGTTCAACGACGGTGATGTGGCGCATTTTATGCGCCAGGACTCGACACAAAATGAGATCCTTGGTTATGAGACCTCCGCCTAAAAGGACAGGATACAATTTGGAAAAACTTAAAATTACTGCATCTCCCCATCCCGTCAAGAATTGACCGTCCACCTTTGTAAAGAGGGTATTGGCACAATCGTTAATGATCTTCCAGTTTTTTTTTCGAGCGGTCTTTTCAATCGCGGCCATGTCCTGAGGAAATCCGAACTGATGATATACCAAAATCGCCCGGATATGACCGGAGGGAACCAGAACAGGAAAACTGACGCGGGCCAGGGCCGACACCATGGAATAGCATAAATATTGAGGAATAAGAATTTCCTCCCTGCGACTTAATCCCCACGTCGACAAAGCCAAGACGACGGCGGATCTTCCACAAGAAAGCGGAGTGATATCTTCATGAATCATCTCCGAAACCGTTTTAAAAAAATCAAAAGACCCATAGGGTCGGGAGTGAATATGAAGGGGATGAAGATCGAGCATGATTATTTTCTCTTGCGGATGGCCGTCCATTCGTCCTTTAATATGTCATGGAGGATTGCGTCGCGGTATTGTCCGTCGATGTACCCGCAGTCCCGAAGAGCCCCGACTTTTTTAAAACCCATCCTTTGCAGTGTGGCAATAACCACCTGGTTTTCCGAACTGGTCGCAGAATAGATACTGTGCATGTTCATCTTAAAAAAAGCATGGTCCAATTGCCATGTTGTGATTTCCATATAAATCGGCCCCTTATGGAATTTCTTATTGCCCAAGACCAGGCTGATCTCAGCGTGGCCATGCCACAACGCCAAATTGTAATTGATAGAGCAGGTCCCGATCAGTTCTTGCGAATCAGGGGCCACGATTGAAAAAATAACGCGGTTCTGGCCATGAATATGGGCCAGACGAAACTCGCGCTGCCTTTCGATTGTGTTAGGAATAACGCCGTGGGTCAGCTCCTTGGTAATTTCAGGATCATTGAACCACGCATACCACGTGGGGATGTCCTCTTCCCGGGTCTCCCGGATACGAAACGTGCGGCCACTATACAAATAAGACATAACTCATCTCCTTAAAAGCTCATTAATGGTTGACTTTCAGCATTTCTAAATATTTTGCCCGCAACATCTGCACATCATATTTGCCCGAGCTACCCATCGGGAGAGAGCCCAAAAGCACAAAAACTTGCGGGACCATGTACGACGGCAATTTTTGCCGGCAATGGTTTTCAAGCTCTAAAGAAATATCCTTTCCCTGGACGACGGGCACAAAAAAACTGACGATCTGCTTGTCGCTCTCATCTTCCCGGAAGATTACCGTTTTCACTTCTTTCAACCCTAAAGTGTCGGCGAGCGCATTATCAATTTCCGTCGGATTGATGCGGTAACCTTTCACCTTGACAAGATTATCCATCCGGCCCTGAACATAATAATATCCCTGTTCATCTTGCGTCACCAAATCCCCGGTGCGGTAATATCTTTGACCCTCAATGGTCGTAAAAGCTTTCGCGGTCAATTCTGGATCACCTACATAACCATCCATACACTGCAAACCCGCGACGAGAAGTTCGCCTGTCTTTGGATCACCGGGATGTTCCGGTTGCAACATGGTCTGCAAATGGAGAAATGGCAAACCGATCGGAACCGGAAGCCTTTTCTGTCGTATGTTTTTCAAATCATCCACCCGTGTGGCGACACAATTGATCGTCACTTCCGTCGGACCATAAACATTATAGAATTCTGCCTGCGGAGCCGTGGATTTAACCAGATCGACCAATTCCCAAGGGAAAGCGTCACCCCCAGACACGACAAGTTTTAAATGTTGAAACGAAACATCGTGGCGGCCCTGGATCCAGGAAAAAAGATGACGGATCGTCGATGGCACGGAATAAAAGGTATCAATCTGCCGGTCCTGGATTAGTTTGGCATGCCAGATAAGGTTGCGGGGGTCCGGAGAAAGATGAACCTCGACATCATGGGCCAACGCAAAAGCAATGTCACCCAAAGTAATATCAAAAGTCAGCTCCGCCGTAATCAAAAGGGCTTTATTATTTCGATGAGCTTGAAAATATTTCTTTGCCCAATCCACATACGCCATAAAAGCCGGCAGGGATATCATGACCCCTTTTTGTTCTCCCGTCGAACCGGATGTAAAAATAATATACGCCAAGCGTGCTTGTGAGCGCCTCTTAGCCCACTGTCTATTCAAGGTTTCAGAAACCGCCGGTTGCTGCGCCAAATCTTTAATCGACAGTGACGGAATTCCGTCAATATTTTCTAGGGTCAACACGACCGCCGGATCAGCTTTCTTGACGATCTTCATTAAATGTTCACGAGGCCAGCGAGTATTGAGCGGAATAAAATAATGGCCCATGCGCCAGGCGGCAAACATCGCGGCGAGGTAGGTATTATCCCGCGGCAAAAATATTCCGATTCCGACGCTATCTTTTCTTCCCTGTAACCGGCTTTCGATTAAAACACAGAGGCGGTCCACCAAAGTCAACACCTCTTGACCGGTCAAAACACCGCACTCATCCCCGCAGGCGGTTTGGTCCGGATGAGACAAAAGGTTTTTCTGCCATATTTCAAATGGATTCTTCATTTTTTATTCGACTCGCCTATTTTTTTATTAACAATATTCACCCAATCTCCCACCGAAGTATTGGAAATGATTTCATCCAAAGTCAAAGGGCGGCCGAGCATTTTCTCAATCCCGCAAATAATATTGATATGCGCTAAGGAATCCCACTTGGGCGTATCATACATTGTCGTTTCCTCTTTCAACGACTCTACGGGCTCATTTAAAACTTTTGCGATCAATTCTTTAACCTGCTTTTCCAAAGGGCACTCCTTTTCTTATACAAAGACCAACCCGTGTTCCGCAAGCACGGCTTTAATCAAAGGATAGTTTAAAATCTCCACGGTCTGTTCCGTCGTCAAAGTAATATTAAACTGATGTTCCAGGGCCAAAACCAGATTCAAGTGCTTCAAAGAATCCCATTCCGTGACGGTATCGACCGATGTCTCATCTCCAATCGTGGCCGTAGAGATGCCAAAAACATCAGCCACCACTTGCTTTAATTGTTCTTCGTTAACGTGCATGGTTCACCCCTTTATTATTGAC
>JANPFV010000063.1:0-5127 GCA_031423615.1 Candidatus Omnitrophota bacterium | reverse complement strand
ACCAAACGAAAAGAAAAACTTCGTCCGGTAGACCAAGCGTCCAATGTTTTTCGTTCTTCGGCAGATAAGGTTATAGGTTCGGCTAAGTTCATGCATAAGTATTATGACATCGTCGAGCGATAGGTAAAGTTAAAAGTAAACAATTTATGACTCACTACACTAGATTTACACAGTACTAGCGATTGATCCGCTTTTCTCTTTCGTCTAAATATTTTTTATCCGAAAAATCACTGCGCTTAAGGCCGATACTTTCCAAAGCCACATTCGAGTTACGGCTGTACGCACGGCAAAACGCGCTCAATTCCTTGAGAGTTGTGATTTTCATTTCGTGCAGTCTTTGCAAAGCAAAAGCCCGCACCTGAACTTCAAAAATAATGTCCTTGGGCAAAAGCCCGGCCTGTTGCGCCAAACGATCCCGATAAACCGTGCTCGTTGACATGACCTTGGTCGCCCGCGTCTCATAATCGTATTTATAAATATGCGACAAAAGAACTTTCTGCTGTTCCATGCCGCTGGTTTCACTGACCTCATCGATGACCCGAAAGACTCTGTCCCCGACGTGATAACGCTTCAGCACAATAAAAACATCGATCAGCCGCACAAGCTCCTCGGGGATATTCATGGGCTCGTTTTGCAAACGCAAAATCGCCTCCCGCGACGTCAAAGCATGGATCGTGCCGATACAATACTTGCCGATGTTCGCGGCCGTAATCATATCACGCGCCTCTTCCCCGCGGACCTCACCGACGATGATCCTTTCCGGGCGCATGCGCAAACTGTTTTTAACCAAATCCGCTAAAGAAAATTCCTCGCCGCTTTCCAACCGCGAACAGCTGTCCTCAAAATCCGTATTCAATTCCAAAGTGTCCTCGATGACGACGATACGGTCATTTTCCGGAATGAAACTAAAAAGCGCATTTAAAAGAGTCGTTTTCCCCACCCCCGGCCCGCCGGCAATAATCATGTTCGCCGGACGAATAGACATTCCTTCCAAATAAAGCCACAACTGCGCGGCCACATCATAGGTAAAAGAACCGGCCTGGATCAGGTCAAAAATACTTAAAGGCGCAAGTTTGGCCTTGGTGATAGTTAGCTGCGGTCCAAAGGGTGATTTGATAATATTCACGCGGCCTTCAAGATTGGGCAACTCGATATTCATGATATTGTCAACGATTTTGCGGCCGGAAAAAAGCACCAGTTTGCGTACAAAAAGGTCTAGCTCTTCGCGCGTCTGAAAACAGGCGCCGCTGGACACCAATCCTTTTTGCGAATGATGGATATAGATTGGTTTGATGGCATTGACGATAATATCCTCGACTTCAAAATCGGACATCAAAGGCTGGAGGACACCGTAAGAAAGAAATGCCTTAACAAAATTAAGCCGGGTATCCTCCGGGGCCAACTCTTCTATCTCTTGCTTAAACTGCCGGCCGTTGTCTTCCTGCAAAAGGCTGACCAGTTCTTTTTCCACCAACGCTTCCCGCTCGGAATAATCCTGCAAAAGACGGATTTTCCCATACAGGCGATCGACAAGTTTATACTCCAAGGCCAACTGCTTACCGTATTCCATATTTTCTCACTCCTGTCAATGGATGTCCGACGGTCCAGCCGGCAAAACCACCGGCGGTTTCAAGGCTGGATTTTGCAAAGCTTCCGGCGTAGGCCGTGTTATCACGATCGCCGCTTTATTAATATCCAAATAGGCGTTAGCTAATCTTTTCACATCATCCGCGGTCACCGCGTCGATTCGCTGCTCAAACGACTGATAGTAATTATAGCCATTACCATAAAGTTCATCTAAGGCCGCCATAAAACCAAGCGATGAGTCGGTTTGCAAATTCATTTGGAAAGAGCCTTTCAAATACATTTTAATGTTCTTAAGTTCATCTTCGCTCACCCCCGTGGTACGGATGTCGTTGATCAGTTTTAAGACGAGACCTTTAACTTTTTCGACATTGTCATCCGTCGTCTGAACATAAAAAGAAATCGCGCCGATATCACGCGCCGGGGTATAACCGCCACCCAAGGTATAAGCCTGCCCGAATTCATCGCGTACCGTCGTAAAAAGCCGACCGCTAAAAGGCGAGCCGAGGATCGCGGCCATCACCTGGGTGGCATAGCGGTCCTTACTTTTCATATCGGCACCTTGAAACGCGATCATGAGCATGGCTTGCTTTTTATTTAAACGGATTTCTTTCTCACGCGTTTGGGCGGGCGGATCTTCCGCGAAGGTCAACACTTGAAAATCTTTTTTCGCGAGACTGCCGAATTTATTTTTTAAATCGGCTAAAACTTTATTGGAATCGATGTCGCCAAATACGGAAATCACCATATTGTTAGGAAGTACCAGATTTTTATAAAAATTTAAAATATCACTCCGTTTAATTTTATCGATGGTCGTAAGCGTTCCCAAGCCGTCCCGGCGATAAGGATGGGTCAAAAACAAAGATTCCCGCACATTTCGCACCGTGACCGCATTGATACTGTCCTCCTGACTGATCAGGGCGGTGCGGACATCGTCCTTTTGACGGGCCAGTTCCTTTTCCGGAAACGTGGAATTCTTAATAAAATCCTCGACGAGGTTTATGCCAAAAGCGGTATCTTCCGACAACAGATTAAACATCAAGCCAAAACTGTTTCTCCCCGAGAAAGGTGTCAAACTGGCCCCGCGGGATTCGACACTTTGAGAAATCTGTTCAGCCGAGCGGGTCTTGGTCCCCGACGTCAAAAGCCGGGCTGTCAATTCACAGATGCCATTGTTCTCATTGGTTTCCTGCCAAGTCCCTCCGTTCATAACCACATTGAGGGAAACAATCGGAGAGGCATGATTCTCTCTTAAAAGGACCGTCAGGCCATTGTCAAAAACAAATTTTTTAATCTCCAAAGACGGTTCAGTTTTTTTCTCAGCCGCCTCCACAGCTTGACTGGCTTGCGGTTTTAAAATGACCAACGACAATCGCTCATCATGAAAATACTGCTGAGCGACGCGCTGAATATCACCGGGAGTTATTTTCCTGATCGCTGCGACATATTTCTTGGAAAAGTCATAGTCCCCGACAAAGGCTTCATCCGCCGCGGCGCTATTGGCCACCGCATCCGATGTCAAACGTCCAAAAATATGTTCCGCTAAAATTTGGCGCTTGATCTTTTCTAACTCGTCGGCCAAAACACCTTTTTCCGCCACCCATCGGATCTGTTCTTTGGCCGCCTGGATTGCGGCCTCGGCATTTTTATAATCCAGAAGCATTTCAATTTCAAAAACACCGCGGTCCATGGGTGTAAAATTAGAAGCGCTGATGGAACGCACAAGTTTTTTATTGAGAAACACTTCCTTATATAGGCGGGAACTCTCGCCCTGACCTAATATCATGGCCAGCACATCCATAGCGAAGATATCGGCATCGCGCAAACTCACACCCGAATAAGCCATAGAAATGCGGGTCAAATCCGTCGGATAATTTTTAACGGTAGAACGCATCGTAACCTGCTCCGGCTCCGGGGCCAAGTTGCGAAGAACGACCGGCTGACGGGCAAAGTCCTTAAATATTTCCCTGACCTTGGGAAGGATTTCTTCACTGCGGACATGTCCCGCAATCGAAAGAATCATGTTGTTGGGCGTGTAATGGGTTTTATAATAATCGACAAAATCTTGGCGTTTCAAAGAGCGCAATAAAGTTTCATACCCAATGACCGGAATGCCGTAAGGGTGCTGTTTGTAAACGGTCTCAAAAACCAATTCACTCAAAAACCGTCCGGGATTGTCCCGGTATAAGCGCATTTCCCCGTAAACCACTTCGCGTTCCTTATTAATCTGGACAGGATCAAAGCTGGAATGGGTCAACATGTCGGAAACAATATCCAATCCCTGATCAAAACCGATCTGGGGTACGGTCAACGTATAAATCGTGTAGTCAAAACTCGTCGAGGCATTGATCTCTCCTCCCATCGCTTGCACTTCTTTGGAAATCTGCCCGACTCCGCGTTTGTCGGTTCCCTTAAACAGCATGTGCTCGAGAAAATGCGAAACGCCGGTGCCGGTATATCGGCCTTCCGTGGCCGAACCGGTTTTGACCAAAGCGAAGATCGATACGGTTGAACTCGACGGCATTTCACTGACTAAGACGGTCAGGCCGTTATCCAAAACAAATTTCTGGGTTTGGATTTCGCCGGAGCGATTTTCAGCCGCGGAAACATTTGGGTCGGCAACCGGCTCAGCGGCAAAAGCCAAAAGGTTTGGAAACAGCATAAAGAGAAAAGCCAACAACAGACGAGCGGAATTTTTAGACATGCTTTCCTTTTCTTTACGGACGATTTTTAAAATCTTTTAAAAGATTCCTGATATCCGTTTCGGCATTTCGCGCGACCTGCGAACAGATATAAACCAAAATGGAAAATTGCCATCCCTCTTCCGGGCCGGCCAGCAAGCCGGTGGAAACATTTTCCTCACGCTGTAAAAAATCTCCGTAATGATGAATGGCTTTCGAAAGCCCGCCTTCAAAAACTTCCAGCGAATGGGTTTTATTATTATATTTCATTGAAGGCAATTGGATGCCGCGGATGAGCAAGAAATTAATAAAGGCCTCTTGTTTAAAATTTTCTTCTGCGGCAAACTCAAAACCCTGCAGTTGCGGATTGGCCGGCGGAAGGACCAAGGACGGCTTTTCAACAATGACCTCTCCCCGACGGACAACGGTGTCGCCGTCATTGACCGATGATTCGGAAAGCATAATGTAGGGCACGGCTGTTTCCCGGTGGGACAAAAGTCCATGAACCCGGGGACGTATGATCTCGGTACTTTTTAACGCCCTAGTCCAGTAATCGTAAATGTCCATCAGTATTCCTTACATGAATTTAAAATCGACCCACTTAAAAATCATAGGCGGTGTGATCTTAGATCACGGACAGTATCTTTACTCTTCATTGCTTAATTTTGGCTACTATATCATAACAAAGCCAAACCGAGATAAAAATATTCGAGAAATATAATCCCCGAACTCCTAATTAGAACTCAAAATACAGCATTATTTTTAACAAAAAACATTTCTTAAGCAATCGGGATCGTTTTTGTCTTCTTTAAATAGCCTTTTTCAGCAGTATCTTTAGGAATGTTGAATATTGGAGAATTTT
>JANPFV010000062.1:0-18511 GCA_031423615.1 Candidatus Omnitrophota bacterium | reverse complement strand
TTTTCCTTTTTTATTAGTGCACGGTTTTTAAGGCTTTTTACCATTTTCCCTTGCACTTTTTTTCTTGTTTCGCCATGTATTTTACCGCATTCCTCGTCGACATTATACTACTAATCATCTTTTTTCAGCAGACCCTAAGTAGGTAAAAATACTTAAAATAAAAAGACCGATAGAGAAAGAGAAAAGATTGAACCACGGCCGGATATATTTTTGATAATACGTGGGCGCATTGGGATCAACACCCAGCATCATTCCGCCGATGATCATACCAAACATGATGGGAGTAAGCAAACTGGAAAGTGAAAAGGCCAGAGAGTAGTAACGGTGGGTCTTATCCTTTATGGCATCATAATGCCGGAAGGTAAAAGCGCAGCCGCGAAAGATGATCCCGTAAAGCATGAGCGTTAGCGGAACATGAAAATAAATGGAATATTCGGTATAGACTTGCGGGAAACCATTGAATAAAATAACGATCAAAATAATCAGCCAGATATGATTGGCTTCCCATACCGGTCCCATGGCTCGGGTAGTCAAGTCTTCATGACGCTGTATATTTTTTCGGCCGGCAAAGAATTCCAACGCCCCCGCCCCGAAGTCTGCTCCCCCTAAGACGCAATAAAGCAGTAAAGAAATTCCCATAAAAGCGATGACAATCCCCAGCATCATGGTATTTTTTCCGTTGGTTCATAAGATGTTTGCGCCAGGACTTTGAATTGGCGGAACATGAGCCAGGAAACCAGAAAAGTCAAAAAAAGATATAAGGATGTGATCCCGATAAAGGGAATAATCAGTCCCGGCATGGGGGTCAATGCGTCCTTGGTTTTCATGATCCCATAGATGATCCACGGCTGGCGGCCGACTTCGGTTACCGTCCACCCTGCTTCAATGGCAATAAATCCCAGAGGAGCGCAAAAAATCAATAATTTTAAAAACCATGGTTGGCTTAGTAAATCTTTTTTCTTAAAAAATCCGATGAGATAAATGAAACCCACCGTCATCATAATCATTCCGCAGGCGACCATCAGTTCAAATGCATAATGGACGACTGCAACCGGAGGCCATTCACTGCGGGGAAAATCCTCAAGCCCTTTGACTTCGGCGCTGGTTTTTCCAAAGGCCAAAAAACTCAAAACGCCGGGAAGCTCGATATTAAATTTTACGGTTTGAGTATTGGCATTGGGAATGCCGCCGATCCTTAAGGGCGCATGGGTTTGGGTATGAAAATGCGCTTCGGCCGCAGCCAGTTTGGCCGGTTGGGTTTTGGCAATCATTTTGGAATTGTGGTCGCCGCTTAAGGGCTGAAGAAAGGCGGCGAAAACCGCAAACCAGATGGCGATTTTAATGGCCTTTCGATGCAAGACATTCGCGGGATTTTTGAGCAAAAAATAAGCATGGATTCCTACCACACCAAAACCCACCGCTTCAAAGGCGCCAATGATCATATGATGGGCTTGCGGAAACCAGGCTTTATTGAAAAGGGCTTTGAGGGGGTCGACATTGATCGCTTGACCATTGACCCAATCAAAACCCGACGGAGTGTTCATCCAGCTATTGGCGGCCACGACAAATATTCCTGAGGCAATACCCGAAATGCCAACGACCCACCCGCTTAACCAGTGAATCACGGGATCAACTTTTTTCCACCCATAAAGATAAAATCCGATGGCTATAGCTTCAATAAAAAATGCCGTCCCCTCGAGAGAAAAGGGCATACCGAAAATCGGTCCGGCATGTTTCATAAATGTTGGCCACAAAAGTCCCAGTTCAAAGGACAGAACCGTACCCGAAACCGCGCCCGTGGCAAAAAAAATCGCTACACCTTTGGACCAGGCCTTGGTCAAATCATAATAAACCGGCTGTTTTGTTTTTAGCCACATCCGATGAGAAGCGACCATGAGAAACGGCATGACCATGCCAATGCAGGCAAAGACGATATGAAACCCCAACGACACGGCCATTTGCATACGGGCAGAAAAAAGATCGCTCATGAGAAATTTCCTTTAAGGTTTTTCCGATACCGGAACAATGGCATCAAATGTTTTTTGCCGTAAACTCTTATGCTCAGTGTAGCGTTCGCTCAATACAAAGATGGCCAGGGATCCGGCAAAAACCAGGGCGACAAAGGTGCAAGCCCCGGCATAATCTTTTCCCTGTTTAATGAGCAAATGAAACTCCTTGCCGCTGGCATAATCGAGAGCTTTTTCCAGCGCGGTATTAAACATTTCACAAATCAAAGCCAAAACCCAACTGAAAATGATCATGAGGATTTGGAAATATCCCACGTCGGCAATCATGCAAATGATGGTGACTCCGACCATAAGCAAAAAAACCTGCAGGATTTTCTTTTCTGTACACAGCGCGTAAATCAACCCGCTCGCCGCGCCTACGGTTGATTCGAATAAATTTTTATAAGGAGCGGTGGAATTAGGTTTTCTCATCTTTCTCTCCGTCAAAGTATTTAAAAGATTCCGATTAAAAGTTGAAAACAGAGTTGATACAACCTTCCCTTTATATCATTTTTCGCGCCGAAAAACCATAATTGATCATGACCGGATAGAGCAGGGGGCCGTACCGGTCAAATGGGGGAAGGATTTTTTTGGCCAGCGGCAATTGCCAAGGGAAAAGATGACAGCCGGAAAAATAAATTTCCTTAAAGTGATGAGTTCTTAACCAACGTTGGGTTTTAGACGGCCAGGTCCAGTTTTCGATCCCGTCAAATTTCCTTAATCGTAATGCGCTCGCCACAGCGAGAACAGGATACCAGAGGCGATTGGGTGTTGTAATAATGAGGTCGCCCTTTTCTTTTAATAGGGCTGACATTTGCCGCAAACTGGCGTAAGGATCCGGAGTATGTTCAATGCATTCTGAGCTGACAACAAGGTCATATTTTTTATCTGGATTTAAGTGCGCACAATCTCCCGCGAGGAATCGGCATCCCAAGTCTTGGGCGACAGTTTGCGAAAGTTTGACGGAAATATCATTGACGGTCAGATCATCGGTCACTGCCTTCAGGCAACGCGATATCCTTCCTGTGCCGCACCCGACTTCCAGAATGGAACCATACCTTTTGCTTTTTAGAAAATGTTTAATGAGGACGAGGCGCTGGGCCACGTCATAGTCCGACATAAAATTTTCAAAATTTTGGCCTAACGTTTCGTAATAATAAGGGTCCTTGGTCATATTAAACATTGATCCGTTCTTTGACAATAAAACGCGGCCGGTCTTTAAGGACCTCGTGAATATTGGCCAGGTACAGACCGATACAGCCGAGTAACATAAAAAGGATCCCGAACAAAAAGGACAAAATTCCCACCGTTGAGGCCCATCCGGCCACGGTCACTCCTTGAAAATATTTCAGCAAAATATAACCCAGTTCGATAAAAGCTAGAAAACTGGTCGCCATTCCGATCCATATCCCCAGTTTGAGCGGTGTCGTTGAGAAAGAAACGACGGCGGCCAAAGCAAATTTGATCATGCGTCCGAGATTGTACTTGGTTTTTCCGGAAAAACGTTTTTCTTCATGATAGGAAATGGTGATACTGGAAAAACCCGTCCAGCGGATGGCCCCGCGGAGAAATAAATCAATGTCGCGAAATTTTAATAAATACCCCACGACCTCGCGGTCGAGGAGGCAAAAATCCGATGTCCCTTCACTTAAAGGCACGCCGGAAAGCCAGGAAAAAACCCGGTAAAAATATTTTGAGGTCAGGCGTTTAAGAAAGGATGTGCTGCGGTGATTAATCCGCATGGTGGTGATAATTTTACGCCCCCCTTCCCACGCTTGATACATTTGGGGGATCAATTCCGGCGGATGCTGTAAATCGCCGTCCATGCAAACGATCGCTTCCCCTGAGGCGTATGATAATCCGCAAAATAAAGCATGCTGGTGGCCGAAATTCCGTGAAAGGGCGAGCCCTTTCACGTGGGGATCGCCTTGAGCGCATTGCATAATTCTTTGCCACGTGGCGTCCTGGCTTCCATCATCGACAAAAATGATCTCGTAAGCCACGCCGAGAATATCCAACTGGCTCTTAAGCTTTTGTTGCAGAGGCACGATATTGTCTTGTTCATTTAAAGCCGCGACGATAATCGATATTTTAAGCAAAGGATGGGACATCATTGCTCCTGTTGGTTAAGGCGATGGATGGGTCTGCATCGCGGACACGATTTGTTTTTTATAATCTAAAGCCGGAGCAAAGTCGGGTTTTAAAATAAGGGCCCGGTTTAAATCCGCAAGGGCGAGTTTGGGCAGGCCTAATTCCATATAACTTTCCGCGCGGGCGACATAGGCGGGATAGGCGCGGGGATATTCTATGATGACGTTGGTCCAAAGTTTCTCGCTGTTTTTCCATGTTACGTCTTGCGTCCAGGTCAAAATCAGGAGATATCCCGTGATGCTCAGGACAATACATTTGGCCAAAGTGAAAGATTTTTTGGGCAGGTTTTCCAAGAGAAGATGAAGAAAATAAGCGAGGATAATAAAAATTCCAAAAGCCCCTACATAGGCGTAGCGGTCGTTGATAATGGAATCACTGGTTGAGTAAAATTGCAAGAATGGCATCAGGGGGATTAAAAAAAACATGAGCCCAAAAATTACGAGGGTGGATGTTTTGCGGCTTTTTTGCGGCCAAAAAATAAGACCGAGAAGAGCCAGGCCGGTCAGGGTAAAGAGAAAATTATAATTCTTCAAAAAATATCCCGTGGGATGAACTATGCAAAAGGCATTGGGGAAAACAATGGCTTGGACATATTTAAAAAGGCTGAAACTTGACAGATGAAGTTTTTGGGCCAAGGAATACTGCGTATTAAAGTAGGGATTTGTTATGATGTCGGCATTTTTTGCGGCGTGAAAGGTGAGAAAAACCAATCCTATGGAAAGTAAAAAAAAGGGCAGTAATTTTATGAGACGAGATTTACTTACTTTTTGTTCCAGATAATAGGTCACCGCAATTAATAAAATCGGCAAGGTAAAGGCGCCGCCGGAAAAACATGTCCCCGCAATAACAAAATTGAAAAAGCAAAAAGAATAATATCTTCCCTGTTTTGAAGGATGCTGGATGGCGAGAACATAAAAAATTATCGCCGCAAAATAAAAAAATGCGTACATGACGTGGGTCAAGGCCGAGGCCCAGGCTACCGGTTCAACGTGAATCGGGTGAATGGCGAATAAGAAAGCGGTTATGAAAGCCATAAAATTATTTTTAAGCAAAAGGCCGGTAAGACAAAAAACCAAAAGAACACACCCCATGTGAAACAGCAGACTGACGAGATGGTAGACCAGAGGATTAAACCCCGCCACATGGTGGATTGCGGAGTAAACGGTAAAAACCAAAGGATTAATCCTGCTGTAATGGCCCTGAAATTGTAATTTAAAAATTTCTACGGTGTTTCCCAAAGAAAAATTTTTAATGATGGTGTTTTCAAAAAGCAGGCCCGGATCGTCATAATTGACCCAGCCGTTCGCGAATATGGGCGCAAAAGCTACAAAAGTTGCGAAAAGTAAAACCAAGATGAGGATTTTAGGGTTTTTAAAATTTAAGAAGTCAAACATAAGCCGGTAGGTTTCCTATTCTATTGAGTTCGATTTGGTTTATCACGATGAGCCGGTTGTGGATTTATTCCGACGATCGTTGTGGATGGTCCTTTCTATCCATGTCGTGGTGCCCAAAGAAGAAATGATGGCCAAACAAAAAATATAGACCCCGATTTTGGGCGTTACGCTGGCCATGGGACCGAGTTTGACCGCGACAATGAGAATGGCGACGACAAAGACGTCCAGCATCGACCATTTGCCGAGTAAGCCGAGCCATTCCAGTACATTATTTCGTGTGCGTTCATCAAAGTCCGACACCCACAAAATCCACAGCGTTGTAATTTTGACCACGGGAAAAATCAGGCAGAAGAAAATCAAAATAAGGCCCAGAAAATATTCCTTTTGCTGAAAGAGCCCGACTATGCCGGTGACAACGGAGTAATCGTTTTGCCAAAAAACCATTTTTTCAACGTTCATCAGCGGCATGGCTAAGCCTCCGATCAAAAGAAGACCCGACAAAATAATCAGAATGGGTATTCCAATATGCTTGGGATAACGTTCGCTCAGAGACGCCGTGGCCGGTGCATTTTCGCTCATAGATATCCTTCTTATGAAATTTTATTTTTGTCCCCGCACAAGCGGTCCCCGCTATTTCTTGTTTGTTTTCTTTAATACGGGATGGCCGCCAAATTGTCCCCGCAGCGCTGACACGACCTGTCCTGTATAGGACGGTTTTTTTACTGAACGTTGACGGAAAAGTAAAGCTTCATGGATGGCCTGGGGAGCAAGACCCATTTTTTTGCCGGTCAAGACCGTCCACGCCCCCTCACCCGAACTTTGGGCTGTTCCGGAAATGGCTTTCAGGTCGGGACCATATTGCGCATAGGCCTCTTTTAGCCATTCGATCAAGCGTGATTCGATCACACTGCCGTGATTATAAATGTCGGCGACGCGTCCTAAATCCAAAAAGTATTTGCTTTTTTTCATGATGGCAAATCCTTCGGCAATCGATTGCATCATGCCGTATTCAATCCCATTGTGTACCATTTTAACAAAATGTCCGGCCCCGGCGCCGGCAAAAAATTGATAACCGTCCGATACGGCAAAGTCGGAAAATAATTGTTCGATTTTTTTGAAATCCGCCTTTTCTCCGCCGATCATCAGACAAGCTCCTTGGCGCGCTCCGGCCGGTCCTCCGGATGTACCGCAGTCTAAAAACCGGATGCCGGTTTTGGATAATTTCTGGGCGCGTTTGACCGTGTCTTGATAAAAAGAATTTCCTCCGTCGATAATAAAATCATCCTTTTTAAGATAGTGGACCAGTCCCTCCTTGCCAAAAATGACATCATCCACCGGTTTTCCGGCGGGGACCATGACCCAGACCACCTTTGTTCCGGAAAATTTTTCGGCGAGTTCTTTTAAAGAGTAGGCTGGAATGATTCCTTCGCCGGCTAAAGTTCGGGTCGTTTCCGGGGAACGGTCAAAGCCGATCACCTTCCACCCCTGCTCCAGCAAATGGCGGGCCATGTTCATCCCCATTTTGCCCAGACCAATGATGCCGATTTCTTTGACCATGGATTGAGTATTTTGAACAGCGTCCACACTTTGAGACTGCAAGATCATTTCATCCGTCAAGGCCTTATAATGATTGAGAGGTACCGAATCTTTTTTCCAGGCGTCAATCACGGGATCAGCAAATTTCCACTGGGCCAGGATTTCCCGGTGAGAAACAAACATGTTTTGGTTACCCGTCAAGCAAGATAGAATCAATTCGGAATATTCCTCAACGTATTGGATTTTTTTTGTGTGTTCATACAGGAAAAAATCGAATTTTCGTTTTTCCAGCTGGGGATCCAAGCCGGGTTTGGGGGTCCAGAAATGGATACTGATCCGGTCATTGGGCTCGATGGCAAAAACTACTTTATTTTGGATGCGTGTTTGCGGTGTGAAGGTCGGAGATGGTTTGGGGCGTTTAAATGTTATTGTGATTTGCTTTTTTATTTCTGGGCAGGCTTTGCCCGCTTCAAGTGTTATGGGTACGCCGGACCACAACGGGTCAGTCAACGCAGTCTGCATTTTGAAATATGTTTCTGTCATTGATGCCGGTTTGACATTTGGGACATTGTGATATCCCTCGTATTGCGCCCGGAAAGTTTTTGTGCGGATATCATGAAGAGTCCAGGGCTTAAGCGATTCCATTATCTGGGCGCGGTTGGCGCGGATTTCGGCTGTGGAATTCTTGTTGGGAGCCGCCATGGTGATTGCGGCAAGCATTTGCAAAAGATGGTTCTGCCCGACGTCGCGGAAGGTCCCGACCGCGTCGTAAAAAGCGCCACGGTCTTCTACCCCCAAGGTTTCCAACAGACTGATGTCAATCCGTTCAATGGTGTGCTTGTCCCAGGATTTTTCGAAAAGATTGTTGGAAAACCTAAAATGCATGATGGCTTGGACAATGTCCTTGGCCAAATAATGATCGATAAAGTAAAGCTGTTCTTCTTTGAAATATTTCCCGAAGAGCTGGAAAAGTTTCTTGGCGCTGGCCGTATTGGCCCCGAAAGGTTTTTCCACCAGAAGCCTCGTCCAGCCGACGCTCCCTCCGCAAGGAACATTTAATCCGACCTTGCCCATGTGCTGGACGATGGGACCGAACAGGACCGGGGGAACAGCGAGATAAAACATTTTGTTGCTGCAGACTTTCCATTGCTCATCGATTTTTTCCAGTTTTTGCTTTAAAGCGGCGAAAGATTGAAGGTCGGAAAAATCTCCCTCATGATAGGTAAATAAGCGGGAAACTTCGGCCGCCCTGTCGGATTTAGCATCGGGAAGTTTTTGGAGAAGTTGCTCCCGGACATGGGCCTGGAATTCTTCATCGGTGAAGGGTTTACGCGCCATTCCAACAATATGAAATTTCTTTGGTAAACGGCGGTCCCCATACAACTGGCAAATGGAAGGAATCACTTTTTTGGTAATGAGATCGCCCGTCGCACCCAGCACCACAAAGATTGTCGGGATGTCCTGAGGAATAATTTTCTTATACATACTTCGTTCCTTCCAAAAATAATTATTTTACGAGATGGACACGTTTTTCTGATTCGGCGAGTCCTTTTTAGGCGAATAGCGCCATAGAGGCGCAAAACAATTGAGCCTCAAAAGGACTTGTCGAATCAGAAGTCATCAATCATAACGATAGATCACAACTTGCACACGGCATTATTTTGATTCAAACATATTGCCGAATTTAAACGATTGCTGCAATTGAGATAAAAAGGATTCCGGTACAGCATAACCTAAAGTCCGAGCCTTGTCAGAATATTTTTGGGCTGATAAAAAGTCGTGTTTATTAAAATAGGCCACCGCTAGATTATAATGACTGTCGGCATCCTGAGGGTTAAGATCGACGGCTTTTTTATAAGCCGCAATGGATTCTTTTAACCGGTTTTGTTTCCCATAGGCATAGCCCAAATCGCCATAGACATCGGGCGTCTGGGAGTTCAGATCAACGGCTTTTTGTAAATAACCGATGCCTTCGTCAAAATTGTTACGGTTTAAAGAAATTTTTCCCAAGCGAACATAGCTGAGAATATTTTCGGGATCCTGTTTATTGACTTCCAGCCAAGTGTTAAACTCCTCATTTTCCATAAACATCGACCGGTAGGTTTTAGCTAAGGCGATTTTGGCCTTAAGAAAATTGGGGTCCAAGGCCAGAGCCTGCTTAAAAAGAAGCGAGGCCGCGCCGAATTGTCCTGCCATAAAAGAACCTTGCCCGGAATACGTCAGTTCGTGAGCGGGGCTGATCAATTTATTGAATTCATCGACGGTAACAAGAGTGTTATAGCCCAAATAGGGTTTTGCGGCATTGATGGGAATGCCGAAATTTTGACCGGTTGCGGGATCAAAGGCTTTAGAAATTCCGACCAGATCCCCCTCCTGATCCAAAATAGGGCCGCCGCTGTTGCCGTGTCCGGTGACCATCTTAGATTGGAGGCTTTCTTCCCCGTCGAGCATTTTCTTTCCCATAAAGGTGCCGCTGGATGTTTCATAAAGTGAACCTTCACGATGTCCAACGGTAAAAAGAATATCCCCGGTTTTAAGAAGGTCGGAATCACCCCAGCGCAAAGCGGGCGCATCCAGAAGATCAATTTTCAAAACACATAAATCCAGGTCTTCATTAAAATTGACAATCGATAGGACGGGATAGCTCATTCCGTCCTTTTTTTTGATAAGAATGGACCGGGCTTTAAAAACGACATGCAGATTAGTGGCTACCAATCCATCGGAAGAAATGAAAAAGCCGGTCCCTTGCATGAGGCTGTTCTCTTTTCGGGCTTCGATCACCACAACGGACTTAGAAATTTCTGGGAGAATTTTGCTGATGATATCAGCGGGTGGAGTAACATTCAACGACCGAGAAATTCTTTGTTGAGCTGGCTCGATCGCTATGCTTTCAATCTCATCCTTGTAATATGTAATCGCAATTCCTTTGACATCGACTTTGATTCGGTCGGGGGCATATTCAAGAATAGGGGCGGTGATTGTCTGTCCGGATTTGAGTCTTATTGTTTCGGCCGACGCTATGCGGTGGGAAAGAGGGCTCCAAATCAAAACCAAAAAGATTATCAGCCGGCGAATTTTAAAACTTTCTGTCTTTACATTCTGCAACGAATAGGGCTGGCCCATTGGTTGACCGCTTTTTTGCTTTGTAAAGTTCCTGGACCTTGCGTTTCCATTGGCTAAGGTCATCACAGGTCACACAACCGTCTTTATTGACGTCATAGGACATAATCATAATATTGTTTCGGTCCGTCGTTAAACAATGATTTAAAAGCGGTACAAAAGCGACGATATTTTCTTTGTCGCAGGCTATTTCATCATTTTTCTTTTGCGGATTATCTGACCAGCTGCCGAAACCCTTTA
The DNA here is from genome assembly GCA_031423615.1 of Candidatus Omnitrophota bacterium. Classification (GTDB taxonomy): domain Bacteria; phylum Omnitrophota; class Gorgyraeia; order Zapsychrales; family JANLHA01; genus JADLGJ01. The sequence goes on along the minus strand of JANPFV010000062.1, from coordinate 8,064 downwards.
TGCAGACAGGTTCAACAATTTCTGAGTTGAGACGCTTGGCGGGTTGGACTTTTGCCATTTTGGTTTGAACTCTATTTTTTTTAAGTTGCTCGGATTGGGTTACTTTTTCCCGGGCCTTGGCTATTCTTTCATTCTTGGCATTTTGAATTTTTTCCGCGGACGCTCTTACTTTTTCGGCTTTGGCGTTTTTCATTTTTTGTAATTTTGCGGTTTTTTCCTGCTCGCGTGCTGACTTGGCCGCCTTGTCAGCTTGAAGTTTTGCCGCTTTTTCTTGAGCCTTGGTCGTCGCCTTCGGGAGAACGGCGGGAAGTTCGGGGATTTTTTCTTCTTTCGCAAGTTTTTCTTCCGGCTCAATATCGGTGGTTTGAGGAATTTCAACTTCCGTATCCTTGCTTTCGTTGGATGTTTGAACAGTCAATTCTGCGGTTGCGGTCTTTTCTAAATCTTTACTGGCGGGTAAAATGGTTTCATCTTTTTGTTCACTGAGGATGGCTGGTGGAATAGCTACGGCCGGTTCGGCGGCAGAAACAATTTTCTTTTTATCGAGGCGAGCTGCTTTAACGTGTTGGATTTTTTGTAATTTTTCTGCTTTCATTTGCAACTGAGCGTCTTGAGCTTGTTTAATTTTGACGGCTTTAGCGTGGACTTTAGCCGTTTTAGCATTTTGGGCTTTTTGAAGCTTTTCTGTTTTTTCTTGGGCTTTAGCCGCTTGAGTGTCCTTGGCCTTTTTTAATTTAGCAAATTTCTCTTCTTGGCGAGCGGCCTGGGCTTCTTGAGTTTGCTTTATTTTAAGGGGTTTTTCTTGGATTTTGGTTGTTTTAGCCGGGACAATTTTTTGTGTTTTCATTTTGGTCGCGGCCTTTTTAGCGTTTTGTCTTTCTTCCTTTTGGGCCAATTCAAATTGTTTGCATTGCCGGAATTCCTGCAGGCTTTGGGGTTGCTCGCATCCTTCGACGTTGGTATGCGCAGAAATGCCAAAGAGACACGCGGTTTGAGAAGATTTTATATCAATAAGATCGCAAATGGATTTATCCTGCAACTGTTGGGCGCGAAACTCGAGGCAGGGATTCGTGTCCTTGGCATTTGTCGAGCAGGCGTAACATTCCTTTTTTAATTTTTGTTCAGAGATTTTCTTGCACAGGGATAAATCTTGGGTCGCATTTTTGAGGGCCATGAGGCAGGAGTCTTGGGCGCCGGAATCCTTATTGGCCAAACAGTCCTTATCGGCATTGGGAGGATACTGCGCCACACAGGTGTCGCGACGGAATTTATTAGTTATTTTTAAACACAAAGAATAATTCAAAACATTTCGGCCAAGGCTCTCGAAACAATCGTCCCTCCACTCGGAATATCCGATAGCTTCACATCCGGCGATCTGCTTTTCCTGAAGTGTTTCTTTTGAATGAACGGGACCAGCCCATGCGAGAAAAAACGCGCAAAATAAAATGATTTTTTTCATATTTTCTCACCTTTCGTTTTCATTTCGCTAGCTATTTTAATGCTTTTTTGTTTAAAGTGTTAGGTATTCTTGAATAAATTGTAGGGCTATTTAAAAATCCTTTATAGATTCAACCAAAACAACCGACACATTGCCGAGAGGCGTTCTCAGGATGGCCCGTAAGGGCTTTTTCGTCCCGCTGGTTGAGAACCAAACGTCCGCGGAAATTTTCTTGATTTGTTTCCCGTCGCTAAAGACATAAGGTTTTAAAAGGTAGGCCTGCTCTTTGTCATGGTCAGGCAGGTCGACTTGCGATTTGGACTGAAGCAAACCGATAAAATTATAAATTTTATCATCCGCGTAAAGATCGAATTCCGAGGTATCTCCCAGGTCCCAGGCCCGCATGCGTAAATAAAAGCCTCCGCTTAAGACGTCAAGGATTTTATCGGGGATGGTTAAGACCTTGGTCTCATGAGTGATTAAATTTTTATAGACGGAGGTATGGTTTTCGTAATCAAAATCTACAGTTGATTCCAGCTGGGTTCCTTCTTTGGTATATTCTTCATGGCGGAGCACAACAAATTTTTTTGCGTCCATGTAGGAAATGTAGCGGTCCTTGGCTTTAAAAAGTACGGTGAAAAATGGCGCGGTCCGCGAGATCAGCTCAAAGTTATAGGCTTCGCGGCCGTTGAAAACAGTCAACCCGTGATTAATAATATCAAACTCGCCAATGGTCAGACCTAGGAATTTTGTCTTGAAAATGAGTTTTTCTTTTTGGGGTTCAACTTTTGCTGCCGGGAGGGTGTTGAGGGGAAGGATTTGAGAAAGAATCGGCTCGGGGATCGTTATCGCGACAGGTTCAGCTGTGGGTTCGGCTTTGACCGGTTCGTTTTCTTGGCTTTGCTGAGCTTCTTGAATTTGCTGAGCTTCTTGAATTTGCTGAACTTCTTTAATTTGCTGAGCTTCTTGAATTTGCTGAACTTCTTTAATTTGCTGAACTTCTTTAATTTGCTGGGCTTCTTTAATTTGTTGGGCTTGCAGATAAACATCATTTTTTGTAACGGTCGTGCAACCGACGACTAGAAAGCATAAAAAGATCGAATTGACAAAAAGAAGTTTTCTATCCATATTCCGATGCTATTGAAGATGCAGCAATTGATCTAAATCAATACTGCTTTTTTCCAGAACGGCGTTATTTGTAGCACTCAATATTTCGATAGTGCCGGTTCCGGAAAATTTATTTAAGTCAATTTTTTTAAAAGAACAAGCCGTTGGAGCTGACGAATGACGCATGGATTTCCAGCATTCTGTCGAGGATACGCTGCGATTATGGTCGTCGGTGAGCTTCATTTGGCTGACGCCTTGCTGGGCCTCTTGAGAATCAACGAAAATGACAATGACCGCTTTGGTATTCGCGTAAAAACGCGCAAGATAACGGCTGGTTTGAGCATACTGTTTGAGGACCGGGTCATAACCGGGCCCGCCCCAGTTGAGTTGCTTTTCCCCCGCCCACAATGTTGACGCGCTAAAAAAGACGAGGACAAAAAATAAAAAAAATTCTTTTTTATTAAACATGCACGCCTTCCTTCATCTTGGGCCAATGTTCTTCCGCGACAATATATCCCACACACTTTTGGGATTGACAGTAGCAACGGTGTTCATGATAATCTTCATAGCTATAACTGTAATTGTAAGTGATTTCTTCACCTTTCATGATAGCACGCAAAGCTATGATCCAGATTTTGCCGCAGATGATTTCGGTTTCGGCATTGGGTTCGCAGGAATGGTTAATATGCCGGGCGGTATTGTAAGGAACATTCCCGTCGATATCGTGCTTTTTGTTGAGTTCAAAAAGGTAAACCGCCCCGTAGGTTTGGTCTTGTTTGTGTCGATCGAGGGGAATGACGGCCCGGCGTTCGGCTTCGGATTTGCTGATTTTTTCGCCCACATATTCGATAATGCGGGTTCCTTTTGGAATGGTTTTTTTTGCGAACACCCCGCGGCCGTGGATCGTCGAATGACGCACTAGGATGTAGAGACTTTTAGTATTTTTAGGTTTCATCCCTGCCTACTTTAAAGACGACAGGTCAATAACAAAACGGTATTTCACATCGCTTTTGAGCATGCGAGCGTACGCTTCATTGATTTTCTGTATCGGGATTTTCTCAATTTCACAAACAATGTTGTGCTGGCCGCAGAAGTTTAGCATTTCCTGGGTTTCTTTGATGCCTCCGATCAAAGAACCGGCGAGATGGCGGCGTTGCATAATGAGATTGAAACTGGCCAAGGACAGAGGTTTTTCGGGAGCTCCGACGAGCGTCATGGTTCCTGAACGTTTCAATAAAGCCAGATAAGCATTGATGTCATGGTCAGCGGAGACGGTGTTTAAAATGAAATCGAAACTTCCGGCGTGCTTGGCTATGTCCTTGGGGTCGGTGGTAATGATGACTTCGTGCGCGCCAAGTTTTTTGGCATCGGCTTTTTTCTTGGGAGATGTCGTTAACATGACGACATGAGCGCCGAAAGCATGCGCGAATTTAACGCCCATGTGTCCCAGCCCGCCTAAGCCTACAATTCCAACTTTGTGTCCCTTTCCTACTTTCCAGCGACGAAGGGGCGAATATGTCGTAATTCCCGCACAGAGCAAGGGAGCGGCCGCAGCCAGATCAAGGTTCTTTGGCACTTTCAAAACAAAGTCTTCTGTGACAACAATACTTTGCGAATATCCTCCGTAGGTCATTTCGCCGATATGTTTTTCCTCACTATTATAGGTGAATGTCGCTCCTTTTTCACAATGCTGTTCTAAGTTTTCTTTGCAACTGGAACATTTTCCGCAGGAATCGACGAGGCAGCCGACCGCGGCCATATCGCCGATTTTAAATTTCTTAACATTTTTTCCAATTTTGCTGACTTTGCCGATCATTTCGTGGCCGGGAACGCAAGGATAAGTTGTATTGTGCCATTCATTACGGGCCTGATGTATGTCGGAATGACAGACGCCACAGAATAATAATTCGATTTGTACGTCGTTAGCGAGCGGTTCGCGACGATGAGCTTGAAAAAAAGCCAGAGGTTGGTCCGCGTTAAGAGCGGCAAAAGCTTTTGTTGTATATTTAGACAGGTTCGTGTTTTTCATAGCAAAATTTCCTTTTTCATTTGTGATAGGGGTTTACGAAGGAACCGCGGGTTTAACCACCTGCCTTATCAAGTATAATCATCCTTCATCAAAAAACAATTTTTTCCTGAACTTTCTTCATTTTGGCCTTCTTTTACTTGTGTCCATATTTTATGTAATCGACTCCTACGGCCTCCATATCGCTCTTCATAGGACCGTGGAAACCGAAAGGTGTTTCGCTAAAAAAAGCATCAACCATATCTTTTTCGGTGATCTCGGTGCGTTGATCGGCGGAGACGATGGCTTCAGCCTTCTTAGAGATTTTGTCCCGCGCGATCGACCGGAGAAAAACCGGGACTTTTTCAATGAGTTGGTTGAATTTTATTTCGGTTGTCTTTTCCCAAATGACCATACCCTTTCTCCTCCATTTTATTGCAATGATGTTTATTGATAGAAGACGGCCTTGTCTATAAGCGAGGCTTGGAATTGTGAGCGGATCGCTTGGTACCAGAAATGATAACCCTCCCCACTCAGGTGAAAATGGTCAGAGGCATAGTATTTATCCGGATTTTTAGAAAAGTCCCCTGCTTTTTCCATGGAGATCAAATCCACGTAATGGGTTTTGGTATCGAGAGCGGCCTTTTGATAAATTCTGCGCACACCGTAAGAACGATGAGTGATAAGCCGGTTAAAAGGCCAAACAAAAATACGTGCATGGCCGATGTCCCCCGAGTGCAGGAACACGACCTGATCGGCCCGGGCTTTTAAAAAACTCAAAAGTTTATGAACATCACGGTTGATATCCGCATAGGGCGTAAAACGGATGATATCATTGGCCCCAATTTGTACGACGACAATATTATAATGGTTTTCTTTAATGAGCGGCAGTTTGGCGAGCAGTCCTTTAAGTTTTAGACCGTTTTGACTTATGTTTTCGACTGAGGCATCGGGAAAATCTTGGGAGAACCACCCGGCCGTCGAGAATTTTGACAATTCACTGCCGCTACCGACGACCGTGCTGTCGCCGAGGAACAGGGCCTTCAGTTTGGCACCGGCCAGTTTTTTTTCAAAAGGTTGTATGTGATAATCGACTTGCTTACTATTTATAACAATTGAAATAGCTTGAAGGAAGATAAAGAAAGAAAGAGGAACAAGAATGACTAAACCGAGAATAAGAAATTTCATAGGTTTTGAATTTAGCGGCCAATAAAAAACAAGGACACTGTTAAGAGCAGTCCGGCAAACCAGGCGGCGGACCGCAGACGATCCCGGTCCGTAATATAAAAAAAGACATAGAATATCCGCGAGCCAATAAAAGCCAAGGCCACTGCGTCGAGAGTCGTTTGCGGCGCGTGCATTTGGTGGGCGATGATGACTCCTGCGGCAAAAGGAGCAAAGGTTTCATAAGAATTCATTTGCGCGTTATACGCCCGTTGTGACTTTCCGGTGAGGTTTTTGATATAGTCCCGCGGGGCGCGATTGTTATACATTTTAGATGCGGACTTGCTGTACACGGCACAAAAAAGAGGAATAAAAATAGCGATTAAAATACAAAAATAAGCCACGGTCATGAGAAAAGTCCTTTGTGATGAAAACAGTTTTAAAATTCTTCGAGAACCGATCCGGTCGAGATGGTGTAACTGTGCAGGCCGGTCGAGGTGCTAATGGGGACCGCCGTAATAAAGTAGGAATAAGCATCCAGAACACTCGCCGTATATGTATACCCGTTTTTTATGGTGCTAAAATAGTCGCTATTAAGATAAGGCGGCGTGGCTCCAATTAAGGTTGTGGTGTCAGGAGGATAGGCATTATTTAAAGCGTAATAATTTTCCAGAGAACTGGATATTGTCCTTAAGGTGGCTTGCGCGGATGTTTCATTGGCTTGGATTTTTGCCTTGACCAGATTCGGCATCGCGATGGTAGCCAAAAGCGCAATGATGGTGATCACAATCATGATTTCAATAAGGGTAAAGCCTTTTTTATTTGTCATTCTTTTTTCCCTGGCAAAGGTTTAACGTTTAAAAATTCCCCTGGTTTCTGTTGAACGTTTAAAAATTCCCCCGGTGTATGCTTAATTCTTGTGCCGGTTGTGTTGGGCGCAGGCAAGATTTGTTGGGGAGCCATGACGGGTAGCGGTGTCAGAGTCGCTGCCGGTGTCAGAGTCGCTGCCGGTTCAGTTGAGCGTTGCAAAATACTTTTGATGGCATTGACATCATTGCCGTAAATGATTTGGGAACCGACGCGTGTGATGGGCAAGCTAGAATTGTTCATGGTCTGGTAAAACTCTCTGCCCTGATTGGATGTCTCCACATTGTAGGTTAAATATTGTATTTTACCGGCTTGCAAAAGAGCTTCCAGTCGAGCACAATCCAAGCAGTTATTCTTGATATAAACTTCTACGGATGTTCCGGGCCAAAGTGGCTTTAATCCGCCCCACTTTTCAACCATTTTCTCATAATTGATAATTTGGGAATCTATTTGGGGCAAAAACTCCTCCGGGACAGTCTGAATATTGTCAGGATTGACCGGATGGTTTTGGCCGGCATGATCCGTATACATGACAGCGCCGGAATTGATATTTACGCCCGTAGGCAGTAAATTTTTACTTTGTAAAATATTTAACGCATTGGTTAGACGGGTTAGACGGTTTTCTTGCGAAATCCCGGTTGAGGAAATCAAGTTTGAATTTGTCCCGTCGGGTAGAATTGCATTGCCGGTATTTTGGGAAGGAAATAAGGTGGATGCGGCTTGCGCTTTTATTTTTTCATTTGGATTGATTTGTTCTTGAACCTGATCCAAATACTGGTCAGGGACCTTGGTATAGGCCGTATCGACGTAATGGAGTTGGCCGTTTCGGTCGATATATTTGACAAAGGCCGCTTCCCCGGAAGTTCCGGCGAGGATGATCATAAGAATCAGAAAAAATCCAAAGGGAATTCTCATCTCTTTAATGGTATATCACAATGAATTGGAAAAGAACTAAAAAAAATATTTTTTTAATTTTTGATTGTGTGGATTTATAGATCAGATTAACTGAAGAAATTTACTCCTATTAAGTCATGTCAAATGTTGCCCAACCTAACTTATCTATTTTCTGATGAAATTCTACGAATTTTCTCTGCGGATGCCATGAAAAGACTGAAAGGCGAAATTCTAGAAAAGCATGAGGAGATGTAAAAAATTCGATGTAGGGGTCAGATGCCAATATATTCCGTCGACCAATATATTTGTTATCTTTGATCTGATCCAACGAATAGTTGTCAAATTCATTAGAATTCGTCATGAATTCGTCAAAGTTCTCTTTAGAGAATTTAAAATCTCCTCTGCCAAGAGTTCCTTTCGTGTCAATGTGAGTAAAACCATTCTTATCTAGTTACCGCTGAAAAAGCCAGTGTTTGAGAATTTGAATTTTATAAAAATATCGTTTTAAAGGGGACGGTTCCCCGCTGTTTGGTAAATCGGGTAAATCTGTTTGTTACGCTCTTTGTTATCCATAAGCAAATGCCATTTT
>JANPFV010000061.1:0-16878 GCA_031423615.1 Candidatus Omnitrophota bacterium | reverse complement strand
GAGATTGCCATCCCCGCGGGCGCATAAAAATATTGAATCAACCGTCATAAACTGATAATATTCTTTATGCCTATAATTCCCCAAGCTGTTGATAGTAAAGGCATTAATAAAGTTCTTTGATACGGCAGTTATGATAAATAAATAGAGTTTGATATCATGATTTGAAGCTAATTTTGCAATTCAGAAATCTTACTTGACGCCAGTATTTTGATCTGTTAAATTTGTTACTGTTAAAGATACAACTGTTCTGGATGGAGGTTTATGAGCGAAAAACTATTCAAAAGGTTGGAAAAGTTTCGGACGCGCCATAATTTATCCATTCTAGCCTTCTGCAGACAATTAGAAACCTCACATGTCAATTACCACCGCTGGAAAAAAGCCCGCCAAATCGTAGGCCCTTATAAAAAGATTATTGAGGATTTCTTAGATAAAAATGAAAACCCCCAAGCCCTCCAAGAATCTTCCATCAAGTCTTCGTCGGACATTGCCGTTATCGGCATGTCCTGCTATTATCCCGGCGCCGCTAATATTAAAGAGTTATGGGAAAATATTTTAGCAAGGCGTGTCCAGTTTCGCCGGATGCTTGATAGTCGCCTACCTTTATCCGAATATTACGATTCAGATCCAAAATCTTCCGACAAAACATACATTGCCAAAGCCGCTTTAATTGAAAATTTTAACTTTGATTGGGCGAAATGGCGTATTCCCAAAAAAACATTTGAATCAACCGATATTGTTCATTGGCTGGCGCTCGACACCGCCCTGAAAGCCTTTGAAGATGCTGGGTATAAGTCGAGCGATATTCCGCTGCAAAATACGGGAGTTATCGTCGGTAATACTTTGACCGGCGAGCAAACCCGTTCCCAAACCTTACGCTTGCGGTGGCCTTATGTTAGAAAAACACTCGATATCACTTTAGATAAGTTAGGCCTCACAAAAGAAGAGCGCCATCGTGTTGGCGAAACGATGGAGGGAGTTTACAAGTCAGCTTTTTATCCGATGACTGAAGATTCTCTGGCTGGTGGTTTGGCTAACACGATCGCCGGACGAATTTGTAATTATTTGAATCTCAAAGGCGGTGGGTATATTGTTGACGGCGCTTGTTCTTCTTCATTGTTGGCGATTGTAACAGCGGCAAACGCTTTAAAAATGAAGGATGTCGACCTGGTTTTGGCGGGTGGTGTTGATATCAGTCTTGACCCGTTTGAGTTGGTAGGTTTTTCACGGGCGGGAGCATTAGCGAAAGATAAAATGCAAGTTTATGACCGTAACGCTTCCGGGTTTATTCCCGGAGAGGGTTGCGGTTTTGTTGTTTTAAAGCGGCTTGAAGATGCTTTGCGCGATAAAAATTATATTTATTCGGTGATCAGAGGCTGGGGAATTTCTTCAGACGGTAAGGGCGGCATTATGGAACCGTCGAGTAATGGACAAGCCCTTGCGATTGAACGAGCCTATAAAAATGTTCCGTATAAAATTACGGAAATTAATTTTATCGAAGGTCATGGAACCGGTACAGCTAAAGGTGACCGTGTAGAGCTGGAAGGGATTGCCAGCGCGATTACAAAACAAAAGCCGAAAGATTCAAAAAGAGTTTATGGGATAACGTCTTTTAAATCCATTGTCGGACATACAAAGGCGGCGGCGGGAGTGGGTGGGTTTATTAAAGCAGTTATGGCCGCTAATCAGAGAATATTACCACCGACAGCAAATTGCCTGCAGCCCAATGAAATTTTCGAGGGTATTGGCAAAACTCTTTATCCGATTCGAGACGGAGTCATTCTCGATGCTAAAAAAGAAGTTAGGGGCGGCATTTCCTCAGCGGGATTCGGTGGGATCAATTGTCATATTGCTATCGAATCCAAGGATCAACCCAAAAAAGAATTAAAGCCAGCCATCAATGAGCGGGCTTTGTTTGTCAGTCATCAAGAAACGGAAGTTTTTGTTTTTGCATCACGAACGGTTAGTCTTTTAAAGAATCTTATTGGGAAATTTAAGGATGATCTTCATTTTATTAGTCAGGCGGAAATGGCTGATCTGAGTCATCGGCTTGCGAAAAATATTAAAAAGAATGCTCCGGTCAAGCTCGCAATTGTCACGGATTCCCCCGAAAATCTATATCAAGCCCTTTGCTTGATTGAACAAGAACTTTTAAAAGATATTCCCGAAGGCCAAACTCTAAGAATCAAATCTCCCGTCGTCAATACTCAAATTCTTTTAAGTAATAAACCCAAACAAGCACGAATCGGATTTTTATATCCTGGCCAAGCTTCTCAGCGTTTGAATATGACGAGAGTTCTATTTGAGCGTTTTGAGTGGGCTAGAGAATTGGCGAGTGTTACCAAAACGCCTATCGCGGAATTTATTTATAAATCTTCGGACCAATTTTTAACAAAAGAAGAACGAGCCGAGTTTGAGAAAGAGTTGTCTCGCACAGAGATCACCCAACTGGCGGTAACATTCAGCTCTTTGGTTTGGACGGAGTTTTTGGTGAAATTAGGGATAGAACCTGACGTTGTTAGCGGCCACAGCCTTGGAGAACTCACGGCATTTTATAAAGCGGGCGCTTTTACAAAACAAGAGCTGCTCAAATTTGCTGAATTTCGCGGGAAATCAATGGTTGCCTCTGGTAAGAAAGCTGGCGGCATGGTGAGTTTGCAGTGTTCAAACACAAAAGCAAAAGAGTTGGTTAATCGAATAAGTGGCAATCTCGTCGTCGCGAACATCAATAGCCTTTCGCAAATTGTCGTTTCTGGTGATAAAGCTGATATTGAGAAACTGATCAAAGAGGCTAAGAAGGAAGATATTCCAAATGTTCTTCTGCCGGTTTCCAATGCTTTTCACTCAGGCTATATGCAAGAGGCTTCCAGTTTAATCAAAGAACATAAAAGTCTTAAGAAATCGTTCAAGCCGTCTTGCGTCGACCTTTATTCCTGTATGGATGGGAAAAAAATCACAGGGGGCGCGGTGCTTAATGATTATTTTTCTCGCCAAGCTATTTCGCAAGTTAATTTTGTTGAGCTTGTCGAGTCGATGTCCAAGGAATGCGACATTTTCATTGAAGTGGGGCCGGGGCGCGTGTTGACGGATTTGGTCAAGTCTATAAACGCAGACAAAGGGCCATTATGTTTGCCTGTCGAAGGCAGTGTTGGTAATGACAGGGATTTGAATTTTATTTTGGCCGAACTTTTTGTTGCAAGCGTTCCGATCCGGTGGGATGAATTATATAAAAACAGACTGATCCGGCCGTTTATTCCCGTCTTTAAGCGGAAATTTATTGTTAATCAATGTGAACGACCGTTAACAGTCCCCGACAATATTGGCAGAGCCAAAGAGGATTACCAAAAAGTGATTCAAAGCGTGATTGATCTTTTACATCCAGAAAAAGGCCTTGCAGAAGTTTCGGAAGTTAGATCTCAAGAGAATCTTCCGTCATCGTCCAACAATGGACGGGTTGCAGACACTTTGATTCATTATGTTGAGAAATTGACTGGTTTTAATAAAGAATCGCTTGGGCTGAATTTAAGGTTGTTGGATGATCTTAATCTTGATTCGATCAAAGCTGCCGAATTAATTGCAGAAGTCGCCAAGGCCTTGGGTGTGCCGGGTGAAATCGAACCGGCTCAATATTCAAACCGGACGCTTGATGAGATTCGGCAGAAATTTGAAGAGCTGGTTAGCCATAAACAGGACGGCAAAGCCCAGGCCAATACTCAAGCAGAGATACTTAAGCGTTATGGCGATAAAATATGGGTTAGAAATTTTGTTGAAAAAATGGAGTTACAGCAATTAGGAGGAGATAAAACAGCGGTTTCAAAAACATTTAAAAATGTTCTCATAATATCCGAAGAAGAGAAAATCGCTAACCTTCTTAAAAAGAATTTCAAAAACACGAAGGTAAGAATTTTGCAGGCAGATGAGATTGATGTGCAAAAGAAACCGGAATGCGTTATTACGATTTTGTCATCGGATATTACCAAGGGACTCGCTTTGGAAAATTTGCGTAAAGAAATGGAGCGACTTCACAAGATTATTTCTCTTGCTGCAAATTCGCAATATGTTTTATTTGCGCAATTAGGTTCAGGGGATTTCAAAAGTGGGAACATTCGCGCCATAGCTTCGACCTTGCACCTTGAGCGGCCTGATTTATTTTTGCGAATCGTCGATTTTCATAAAGAACTTAAAGATCCATTTATCGCCGAAAGGATTCAAACGGAATTATTGTCCTCTGAACAGTTTGCCATTGCTGCCTACAACGCAAAAGGGGAAAGACAAGCCCCCATTTTTGAAATCTCGAACCCAGCGTCTTATAAGAAACGAAAGATTGAATGGTCATCCAAAGATTTTGTTCTGGTAACGGGTGGCGCAAAAGGTATTACGGCAGAATGCGCATTGGAGTTCGGTCGGCAGAACAAAACAAAAATGATTCTTATCGGCAGATCTGTTGAAGATGCCGAGATTAAAAAGACGCTCCAGCGATTTAAACAAGAAAAATTAGTTTGTGAATATGTTCAGTGTGACGTATCCGATCGAGATCAAGTCAAGGTCATGATTAAAGATATTGAAAAGCGATTTGGAAAAGTCACTGCGGTCATTCATGGGGCGGGGTTAAACAGTTTAAGGCGGCTTAAACAAGCAAACCTTGAAGATGTTTACCGTGAGGCGCTTCCCAAGGTTATCGGTGCCGTCAATATCCTTGATACGGTCAAAGGGGATTCGCTGAAGCTTTTTGCGGCGATGGCGTCCATTATTGGGGTGACCGGAATGGAGGCAAGCGGATGGTATGGATTTGCTAATGAGATTCTTGTTAATTATTTGAGAAATTATTCAGCAAAAAATAAAAGAACTCAAATTATTGCCCCTGCTTTTAGCGTTTGGGATGCAGTTGGGATGGGAAAGAATTTGGGAAGCATCGAAAAATTATCCGAAAGAGGCATCGGCGCTATTCCTGTCGCGGAAGGCGTAAAGCGATTTGGGGAATTGATCAAAGGGGATCCGCAGACAGATCAAGTGATCGTGACCTCGCGAGTCCTTGGACTTGATACATTTCAACTTCGTGAGTTTAAACAAGGGCAAGATTGGCGATTTATTGAGCAAGTTAGATATTGTGTGCCGCAGGTGGAATTGATTGTGCAGGGCAACTTGAATACCAAAAATGACCCTTATGTTCTCGATCATAATTGGAAGGGGTCGTTACTTTTCCCGATGGTTTTTGGTTTAGAGGCCATGACGCAAGCTGCTTGTTATGTTACGGCAACGGAAAAGTTGCAGAGTTTAAGAATCAAGAATATTAATCTCGAAAGACCAATTTCAGTTAGTCCTGACAGTGGAACGAATATTGAAATTCACGCCCAAGTCTTAGAGAATGGGCAGACTCATCAAGTCAAAGTTGAAATTTATTCTGAGCAGACCAATTATAAAGAGCCGCACTTCTCCGCGGTGTTGGAGTTGAATAACACTATCAAAGCAATTGATCAAGTAGCTCTTTCGAAGGGGAAAACGCAAACACCCATTGATTTACATTTGGATACTGATGTCTACGGGCCTATTTTATTCCAAGGGAAATATTTTCAATCCCTTAGCCGAGTTTACGAGTTGTTCTATGATGAAAAGAAAGAATACGGAGAATGTAAATTTGCAACAATATACGGTAAATCTACCGAAGATTTTCTTAAAAAAGCTCCCCAATTTCTGCCGCATTTCGAAATTAGTGATCCATTTCTTATTGATTCTTTACTGCAATCAATGCAGCTTATTGTGTCGCAAGATGCGTGTTTACCAAATTATATAGATGAGATTGCCCTGGAGCTTCCAGGCTCTCTTTCAAGTAAAGAAATTATTGCTCACTCAGATGTTAAGAAGATATCAAAAGACGTGCTCGAGGGGAGCGCAGTTATAAAACGAACGGATGGTTTAAGTATCACGATTAAAGGGTGTCAGTTAAAAATATTAGAGCATTTTACCGATAGGCCTTCCGCTAATGATTTAGTTAACCCAACCCAGCGAAATCTGGCCATTATTAACGATAAAATTAATGAACTTTCCCAACAGATGGGTTTTGTTGTCCCAGTCGTCAGCTATTTATATGATGCAAAGTTGAAAGTATTATCAAAGAAGGAACGGCATAAAATTGAGCGTCCCGTGATTCAATCAACCGTTAAAGAATTGCTAAATCGAGAAAATAAGAAACTGAAACCAGTGACAATTAAGTGGCTAAAATCTGGCCGTCCAATCTTTCCAAGTAAAGAATTAGAAGATGTTAAGATTTCCATATCCCATTGCGATAGCTCATTAGTTTGTATTGCTGGTCATGGTGAACAAGGTTGTGATATAGAGAATATTGTTAGGCGCTCACAAGCCGATTGGTTAGCCTTGCTTGGGAAACGAAGATTTCCATTAATAAATCATCTGATTAGCATTGGTCTTGACCTAGATGTTAGCGGAACGATTGTTTGGTCTGCCCTGGAATCTTTTAAGAAATTGTTAAATAAAATTGACGTAGATTTTGAATTCTCTGATTATTACAAAAACTGGGTTATTTTTAAGTCGAGTGAAGGAAATACAAGAGTATGTGCAATACCGATAGAAATGACACACGTGCCAAGTAAGGTGGTTGCGTTCTCAATTAATCCTGCTAGAGAATCCGATAACAAAATTAGCATTGACATTAAAACTCTGAGAAAAATAGGATTTAATGAGAATCAATTATTTGCAGTTAATGTTGATTATTCTGGACCACAAAAGCAATTGGTTATGACTCAGAGATTTCCAGTTACTTTTAAAACTAACCAAATGCTCAGTCGCAGAGTGTATTTTACGAATTTTTTTGATTGGATTGGCACTATTCGAGAGTATAGCGTCTATCCAACTTTTAAAGAACTTGCCAAGCTGGCCGAGAGTGGCGAGTGGGGTCTTGTTACAAATATGACAGAACTTAAAATATTGGGAGGGATTAAATGCAATGATATTGTTGAAGCGAAGATATGGGGCGGCGATTTAGAGGGAAGTAAAAATGCTACAGCGCCTATGTTTTTTGAATGGTTTCGGATAACTGATGGTGGGCGTCGAGAACGTGTCGCAGTAGCGCAACAAAAAAGTACATGGGTTAACATTAGAAAGGACCACTCTGTCGTAATAGAAAAAATGCCACCTTTCTTAAACGATTACTTAGAGCTGGTAAAACCTATGGTAAAAGAAGTTTCTCTCCGTGAGAGCTGCCCGGAGCCATATGGAAATATTAATTTAGGAAGCATGCTTAAATCATATGTTAATGGTGTTGTGCATAAATTGAAAGTTGATGAGGCTATTTTTTCTACGACTTTAGAGAACTCTAATGTGGTGGGCAACATTTATTTCGCTAATTACGCTCGATGGCTAGGGGTAGTGGGCGATAAATTCTTTTATAAACGTATTCCCAAGTTTTTTACTAACCTGGCCGATAAGAATGAAATAATTTGTCTCGAGTGTAATATATATTATCTAAATGATGCATTCCCGTTTGAAGATATTTTTGTTGAGATGTACGTAGATGAATTTTATGAGGATGGACTCATGTTGTATTTTGAATTTCATCGAATTAAAGATGGTAAAAAGCAAACAAAATTGGCATACGCTAAACAAAAAATTGTGTTTGCGCATTGGGCAAATGAAATAGAACCTGAACCAATGAAAGTGCCTGATAATATAAAAATTCTTCTTGAACCGAGGGGGACTGGTGATCCTGTTATCAATGTTTAGCGTAACTGCCTCGTGTCGGTTGTATCCGTGTGTATACAAACGAGAAATAAAATTCCTTATATGTTAAGTATCTTAAAAAAGAATACGGCCCGGGTAGACTTAACAGGTCTTCTTATTCCCGCATGCATTTTTACGATAATGCTTTTTGGCCTTTGTTTTATGTATTTCAATATGAATTTGTTCTCTGTAGCCAGTCTATCGGAAGCCACTCTTAGCACACTTTTAGCATTTATTGTTTTTGCTTACGCAACAAAAAGAGTTCATCAAATATGGGGTATCTTTAATGTTGTTATTGCCATTTGGGGATTAACTAATTTCTTAGGTGGCATGTCGGTTACGCCTGAGCGAGCACTAGCATTCTGGCGACTAACGTGTCTTGTCTGTACATTTATTTCTGTTGTTTTTTACCATGTAGTTGTCGAATTTTGTCAGATTAAAAGACCAAGGATGCTTTTATTTGCATATAGCCAAGGTTTGTTGTTTATCCCATTAATTTCTTCCGATTATTTTTTAAACTCGACTTTTGTTTTTCATTCGATTTATTACTATAAAGCCACATTTTTATTTGCCGTATGGACTATGTTGTGGTTTATCGTTACTGTCTCAGGATTTGTTGAATTATATCGATTTATTAAATTAAGCCAAGGCATACAAAAAACACAAGCATTATATATGTTTTGGGCGACCATGCTTGGGCATGCGGGAGGAGTAACAACGATTTTGCCGGCCTATGGTGTCCCAATTTATCCGGTCTGGCATTTTTCAGTTTGTATATATGCTGCGCTTATGACCTATGCGATGTTCCGATATCAACTTATGGATATTCGTATTGCGGTTACGCGCATAGGGGTGTTTGTTGTCGTTTATTCTATGGTCTTGGGTGTTCCTTTTGGGTTGGCGAGTTTTGGTAAAGCATGGTTAATCAGTCTTTTGGGGGAGAACTGGTTTTGGCTTCCCATGTTGTCATTATTAGCGTTGGCTACGTTAGGGCCTTTTGTGTTTTTATATATTCAACGCAAAGCCGAAGATGCAATTCTGCAAGAAGAAAGAAGGATCCAGTGGTTGTTGAAAAAAGCATCTGTCGGAATGAGTGCTATCCGGGATGTTCAGAAATTACTGGGGTTGATCGTCGATGTTTTGGTCAAGAATTTGCATTTGGAACATGCCGCGATTTATTTATTTGAGAATAATGAGGGAGGATATGTCCTCAAAGCCGCTGAACCAAAGGATGTAAATGACAAACTTATTTTAAATTACAACAGCCCCTTGATCCAGCGGTTAAAAGATAAGAAATTGCCTATTCTTTATGATGAAATGAATCACTTATCCGATAATCAAAAGGAAGGTGCCGGTGAGATCAAAGAAATTATCGCGCAAATGCACTCGCTTAGAGCGGTTCTGATCGTTCCAGCCATGAAAGAAAACATGATGCTTGGGTTTATCGCTATTGGTAAAAGAAAAGAAAAAGAAGTTTATTCGCCGGAGCTGATCGATGTCTTAGCCATCATTGGGAATGACGCTGCTGTCAATCTCGAGAATGCGATGTATATTGAGGCTGAGAATAAGCGTTTGGAGGAAGAAGGCAAAAATATCCGACGCATGCATTTGGATACGATGGTCTCAACGATCGCTCATGAAATTAATAATCCCATGCACATTATCGATGGGGAGATGGGCACACTTCTTCAAATTTGTGAGGATGCTGGTTCATTTACTGTAGAAGATTTGAAACCTTTGGTGATAAAGAAGGCAAAAAAGATGAGGGACATCGCCCAAGGGGTTTCCCATCTTGTTAATAATATTCGTAATTTTTCTAAAGGACAAATTCACGTTGGACCTTTGAAAATTGAAGATTTAATGGACAGTGCCTCAGTTTTTATAAAATATGAGTTAAAAGAGTACCCTGACGTTAAGTATACTGTAAACATCCAAAAGAATTTGCCACTTATTACTGCCGATATGAACATGATCATCGAGATATTGAGAAATTTTGTCAGCAATGCTGTTCACGCAACCCGACGGAATACCGGCCCCAAAGAGGTCGTTTTAAACATAAGCCAGCTTAACGGTCAATTTGTACGTTTTGAGGTGACGGATAATGGTTATGGGATCAATGAGGAAACCAAAAGGAAATTGTTCGAAACGACTTACACCTCAAAGTCTCACACAGAAGGAACGGGTTTAGGTTTATGGCGTATCAGAAAAGTCTGTGAATTCTTGCGAGCAAGTTATGGTTTTGATTCTCCCGGACGAGATCAGGGATCGCGTTTTTGGGTTGATCTTAAGATTGCAGAAAGCTAAGGAGAGGATTTTTTAATGTTGGATGGTAAAAAAATCTTGGTGGCAGAAGATGATAAAGACGTTGTTGAGATGTATCAGGACTTTTTTGCGATAAAAAAGGATACAAAAAACGTTGTCTTTTCTTACACTTTTGACTTGAGAACAACCAAAGAGGCATTAAATAATAATTCTTTTCATGTATTGTTGCTTGACTTGGGGCTTGGAGACTACACTCCGCCTCCGGGGCTGGAAATCTTAAAAGAGTACGCAAAGAAAATCAGAATTGTTGTCATTAGTGCTTATAGTGAATATAAAGAGGAGTGTCTGGGAATGGGAGCATTTGAATTCTTGCCAAAACCGACAGATATGTCGTATATCGTCGAGGTTTTTAAGAAAGCATGTTCATAAAGATTTGAAGGAGATGAAGAAATGGTTACAATCCGGGACAAATTTCATGAGTTAGGCAATTGGCACAACAAAATCAGTATGGCGGCAATAACCGCAAGGGAATCTTTGCAGGCGACGAAACAGCTTTCTTCCTCTGAGCTTAATGAAGCGGTTGAGAAAGTAATTAAAATATTAAATAAAATCGAAGGATATGTTCAGAGCACGGATCAGGTGGTCTGTCAGATAAAGCCATTTGTTTATGAAAAAATAGGCGGTGACGCTAAAGTCTACCCAAAAGATAAGTTAGAAGGAGGATCGACGGCATGAGTGATATGCAAATCGGAAAAGGTTTGACAATTTTTATTTTGGATGATGAAAAGGATATTTGTCAGTATGTTAAGGAATTTTTCGTTAAAAGAGGATTTAAAGTCACCACGGCTTTAAATAGCAAAGCTGCAGTAAGCGCCATTAAGAAAATTAAACCGCATATCGCTCTTTTGGATATACGTTTGTCGGAGAAAGACAAGACCGGTTTAGATGTTTTAAAGGCGGTCAGGGAGAAGCATCCCGATTGTTGTTGCGTGATGGTGACATACATGGACGATGAAAATATCATTAAGCAAGCGATGGATATGGGCGCGATCGATTATTTAAAAAAGCCACTAACACTGCCTGAAATTGAAAGAACTATCAATAAAATTGTTAAAAAAGTCCGAAAGGGGGGCAAAGGTAATGGCTAATCCTCTTTCCGATGAGGCCCAGATTTACGAAAAGATAAAGAAAGAAAATATCAGGGTCCATCCGCTTGTTTGGCAGTTGATTGATCATTATATCGGTAATGACGTGCAAGCTATGCAATTTATCGCCGGAAGTTATGTCGTTGGCGACAGCCCTGAAGTCATTCCCCCTGGAGATGGTAAGAAGCTTTTGGCTCGTTGCGACGAAATCCGAAAATTTTTACGAAAATTAAAAGAAGCGACGCGAGAAGTAGAAAAGGACTAAAACTATGGCCAAACTGGTCGTTATCGATGACGATAAAGATACGTGTGAATATCTGAAAGAATTCTTTGAACAGAGAAAGTGCGTTGTTTTTACCGCGCATTCGGGTCTCGAGGGACTTTCCCTTATAAAAGTTGAGAAACCCGAGATTGTTTTATTGGACGTCAAGATGGAGGGAATGAATGGCCTTGAAACGCTGAAAGAAATCAAAAATTTTGACCCGACGATGAAAGTCATTATCGTGACGGTCGCCGCCGATGAGGAAACCCGCCATAAAGCTTCTGAGTTGGGCGCCGATGATTTTATTAAAAAACCTCTTAATACCGCATATTTGGAAGGGACCGTCAGTCTTAAGGTCGCTCATCTTGCTTTAGAAAGGAGAAAGAAATTGCTCCCCAAAATTCTTGTTGTTGACGATGAGGACGATATACGAAAGACTCTCGTAGATCACTTGTCTGCACGAATCGATTGTGAAATTATTCAAGCAGTCAATGGTTATGAAGCTATTGAAAAACTCAATGAAAATGATGTTGATCTGGTTTTATTGGATATCAAAATGCCCGGGATTAGTGGAACAGAGGTGATTAAGAAAATCAAAGCCCTGCCCCGAGGGGAAGAAATTCCGATCATTGTTCTTACTAAATGGGACAGTTCGGAAGTGTCAAAGCAAGTGATTGATTCTGGTGCAGAGTATATTCCAAAACCTTTTTCTTTAAAGATCGTGCGTACAAAAGTGGAAGAGAAACTCAAGGCATTAGGAAAATTCTCTGCGAAGCAGAGCTAAGCAGATTTAGATGTATTTTGGATTTTGAATAAGCAGGCAAACGGATTTTTGATCTGTAGAATTCTCAAAATAATGCGGATGTATGCTGCGGAAATAAAAGCTTTCGTTCTTTTTTATAATATGCTTCTCTGGACCGTTTCCATTCGTAACAATACAAGTTGTCTCTCCTTGAAGTCCATACAGCCATTTGACAAAATTCCCCATTTCGGTCGGATCTTGCTCAATTTCAGTTTTTGCCCCCGGCAATAGCACCAATCTCGCGGTTAAAAAATCCAAATTACTTGATTCAATCTCCAGGTATGCTTTTTTGTTATACCCGTAATGGGTAAATTTTTCTTCCTCATCAGTATCTTTCCTAATATCCGCTGGAGTTTGGCCTAAAGCCGAGGCAATCTGGAATAATGTGGATTCGCGCAACTTCGTTTCACCATGAATGGTGCGAAGAAGAGTCAGGTAGGTTATAGAATTTTCCTCAAAAAGATCTGCGATAGCCTTATGCAGATCTGTAAGTTTCCAGCCCTTGTCCGTTAATAACAATTTGATCTTTTCGTAAATTTTCATATGCGGCATTTTATAAAGAGCGATTAACCTTGTCAAGTTAAATATATCACATTTAGTTGTAGTTATGCAATAATGTTATATTATTTTATAAAATATTATGTTTTACATCACAAGTATATGAAGTTAAATAGCTTATAAACATATCATAAATATGCACATCTATTGACAAATGATATATAAAATTTTACACTTGTTTACAAGGAGGTACGCCCTATGTTTATTGAGATAATTAAAAAATTAGCAGAAGCGCGCTCGGCCCTCTTAAAGGAGAGTTTTATCAAAGCGAAGCATCACCCGGAGGCTAGAAATTTTAGTAATGATCAAGCGCCTGGTGACAACTTCCCTTATATTGTGATGGTTCGTTAGTCCCAACACATCGGGGGCGGTAGCGCGTTTTAAGTCCAATCGCCCAACCGTCCTGCGCGATGAGCGCAGTAAAGCGAAAGGCCGCTACCGTCCCTTATCCCGCAACAGAAGACCAAGTTCTTAAGAATACATGATGGAAAGGTCTTCTGGCGGGATTCCGCTCCACAGTTTAACAGCCGTGGAGCTACATCAAAGGAGGATAACAAAATGGTTAAAATTGTATGTCTTTATTGTAAAGAGATCGGTTACACCGCTTCACTCAAATGTGTTTGCAGTCACTGCAAAAGAACATGGGATATCGTGGATGCCATAAGGGGGGAGCGAAAATGCAAATATTACTCATATTAAATAAACAGCAGTCTGAAGAGCTGAGAATCATCGTCAGGGTCCATCAAAAATCTTTGAGAGAAAAAGTCGTTTTCCTATTAGAAGGAAACAGAGATCGCGAGGCCTTCGACCTTTTGCTGAAAAAAGCTGAAGTTGAAACGTATCTTAAACCCGGTGAAAAAGCCCACATCCGCCCCGTATTGACTTTGATCGAAGATTTACTTTAATCACTGACCCGTTGCATGATAATGAAAGATTTATCAATAAAAGGGTTGTGTGCTGTGTGATATACTATGAAATTATGGCGAAAGAAAAAATAAAATTGCTTATCGTAGAGGACGAGCTGGATATTTGTACCAGTATCCAGTCGTATTTTGGTAAAAGAGGATTTTCTGTCTCAACGACGGGTAACGGGCGAGAAGCCCTTTCGATGATCAAAACGTCGAGGCCGGATCTGGTGCTTTTAGACATTTCCCTGAATGACCTTAGTGGGATAGAAGTTTTAAAAGAACTGCGACAATCCGATAAAACAACTAAAGTCATGATTATTACGGGTCAGCTTTATCGTCCGGAAGAAATTCAAAAGATTTTTGATCTTGGAATCAGTGATTATCGAAACAAGCCTTTGGTTTTAGAGGAAATTGCCAAGGCTGTTTACGAAATTTTAGACGAGAAACCTAGAGAGTTCCTGCCATCGAAGAAAAAAGAAAAACACATCGGCAATATAAGCAGCGGAATTGTTCACCAGCTTTCCAATCTATTAGGAATTATTCGCAATAAATGTGAGAATTTTACTTCAAATGTTGAAGATGGTATTTATAAAAGCAAAACACCGGATGAATTAGTCAAAATGTCCGTCGAGATCATGAAGGATATTGAAGAGACTGTCGATAAAGCAATGGGAGTTGTTGGGCAGATCAAAGAAAATAAAAAGAAATAATCCCGTGTTAAGGATTTCCTGATTTCCATAAGCAAAATCAACCGTCAAGATGGAGCAGGGAAGGACGTATTGTCTTTATTGGGGGACAATGGCGGCCTTTCGCTTTGACTTGACGGTTGGGCGATTGGCACAAAAACGCTGTTGTCCTCCTTTGTTTTTAGAGGGCAGTAAAAGGTGGTAAGAATGTGGTGGCGCATAAATAAAATATTTAGTCGCAATATGAATGCGGTAAAAAGTAAAATCCTCATCGTTGAGGATAATATTCCAAACCAAATTTTCTTAAGGAAAATTCTGGAAAGAGATTTTAATCTTCTAGTAGGGGAGGATAAAAATGCTGGATTTCAAATGGCGTCAGAGGCGAAGCCCGATTTGGTTATTTTAAGCTGTCGGCTTTCCGGCGAGAAAACGGTAGAATATTGTGGCCAGTTGAAAAATGAAACAAAGACAAAAAATATTCCAATCTTAGTTATTGCTGAAAACGAAGGCGATTCCAATGTCGCGGAGTATTATTTGCAGCACATCGACGGATATCTTGTTAAGCCCATCCTTGGCAGAGATCTGTTGAAGCAGGTCAAATTTTTAATTAAAGAAAAAAAGATTCCTGAAATTGTTGGCGGTATAATAAGCAAAACTAAAAGGGATAAAGAATAGTATGGCAAAGCTTTTGATTGTCGATGATGAAATTGACATCCTTGAAGTTGCGGAAAGATTTTTTAAAAAGCGTGGCTTGGAAGTCTCCACAGCTAGCGAAGGCACTGAGGCGCTTCGTCTTATTCAGGAAAAGAATCCTGATTTAATCTTGCTCGATTTTAATCTGCCCGGGCTAAGTGGGCTGGAAATTCTAAGAAAACTAAGGGAAGAACTGAAACTCAGTACCAAAGTTATCATGGTCACCGGTTTTGACACGGAGAACGTTATGAAAGAAACTCAGGGCTTAGGTGTTCTAAGCTGTGTCCATAAACCGTTGGATTTGGGAAAACTCGAACAAATTGTCTTTGCGGCGTTGAGTTGATCAATTAGCTATGAATTCAAGTAAGAGAGAAATTAAAGCATCGCCGCAACCGTCTCCAAAATCACCGCAGTTGCATTTTCTTCGGCAATGATAACGCGATCGCCGACAATGTCTTTAACAAACTTCCCCGACATATCTGAACCCACACCGATGATTAGCGACCGTACGTCGCTGTGATTTTCTGCAATCCTTGTACTTACCAACTCAATCTCTTTCGCAGAAACTTCGCCGTCTGTAAAGACAACAATGATCCTTTTGCCTTCAATGGTATGGTCTTTTAACAGATCGTTCATTGCTCCGGTAAAGCCGTCGATGAATGTTGTGCCGCCGCAGGGGAAATATTCCTGCTGCCATTTATTTTTATCCAGCAAGGTATAAACGTCTGTAAATTGCCCAACGCACCAGTCTACACAAATTCCTTCAAGCTCTGACACTTCGTCAAGAATTTTGGTTAATCGTTGAACGGCTGATTTAACAACGGAAGCTCGAGATTTTCTGTCTAGCAGGGGAACACCCATGGAGGATGAAGCATCAAGAAGAAACATGATTTTAGATTTCTTTTTGCGGACGATGACCTCTTCTTTGAATAGGGATTCAACGTCGCCAGTGTGATAAGCAACAAGATTATCTGTGTTTAGATAATTCCCATTGCCGATAAATTTTTGTTCCTTGACGTTCAATATTTCTTTAAATTGATTTATAGCCTGTTCATCCATTGCTAATGGATCGGTGGACATCCCACTCGCGCCGGTCATCTTTTGCCCTTTACTCCAGACTGAAGCGGGCCGCATGATTTTGGTCATATCCGCAAGGATAGACTTGTCGACTTGATTTGACGGTTGGACTTCGATAGTTGTGTTGGTATTTGGTTGATCTTGTTTTGAATCAATCTTTAAAAGTTTTTTGACCGCTTGGATTGTTTTCTTGAGATTGTCCCATTGCTGGTATTCGATTTCGTATGTGCCTCTTTTGAGCAAAGGGACAAGATCACTGTTAGTAATAAAGTCTTTGTCGTCAGCGGCCATCTTGGGGGTGAATCCTTCGGCCCACAGAATCCCAGCACATAACCGTAGGACTGCCTTGGGAGCCTGCGCTTTGGTTAAGTCCATGTGTTTTTTAACCAATTCTTCATAAAACCCGATGACATTGGGGAGGAGTCTAAAATTTTTAAGATCAATTCTTATGTCTTCAATGGCATTGAGAATATGGAAGTCCGACTGTAACGGTGCAATATTTTTAATCGGAATATTCTTTGAGTGTTTGATGTGGGCCGCTTCATGCATCAACAAAGCTAAGGCTGATAAAGCATTTTCATTCGCAATTTCTTTTGGAAGGTGAAGTACGTCATTTTTCACCTGTAAATCCTCACTATGTTAAAAAACACTTTACCCTGTCCGTCGACACTATTAGTCGACGATATAATGTGCCTTCTGCTGTCACTTGCGTCGTACTTAAAACAATCTTTTACTTCTATCAGATTTTACAACC
>JANPFV010000060.1:0-3839 GCA_031423615.1 Candidatus Omnitrophota bacterium | reverse complement strand
CCATAAACTTACAAATTTCTCGACGCTGTGAAGCGTTGCAGTGCGTTCCGTATAATCTTCAGCAACGCTTTAAGCTAGCTTAACCATCTGCAATTCAATGGGTTATGTTATCGAAAGAGCGGATTTTTAACAAAGTCCTGAGAATAATTATCTTTTCGAGATTGCTTCGCTCCCTTCGGGAGCTCGCAATGACGCCAGAAAACTTTACCCAATCACTGAATCCTTCATAAACTCAACCCTATTTATTCGCATTCTTCATAAAAATTTTGACACTATCCATTGATTAAAGCGATCAAAGCGTCTTCATCTCTGTCCTGTGCGAGCATCGCAAATCGTTCATAAATATCTGTGGTTGTTACGCCGAATAATAAATTGCGTATTTGAGAGGCCGGAAGCTCGAAAGAATTTGCAAAAAATTCAATAAGATTTCCTCCGTCAGTTTTTAATTTAAAGTCGGATAATTGGTTCGCAATTTTCCTTAACACAGGTTGCATGTAGAGATTAAAGTCTTCTTCATAGAGTTCGGCGGGAAAAGCCGCCAGTAGGTCTCTAAAAAAAGGAACGGCCTGATTTGTGAAGACTTCAGCAGTGTTCCCATGTTGACCAATAAAATAAGCCCACCCAAAGAATAAGGCCTGTTGAAACGGCTTTCGTGACTCGTCGGGAAAGCTTTTTCCCAAAATACTTAGATAAGGCGCGATCCTATCAAAATATTCTTTCGCAGACCCAACGGATTCTTGAACAAAGTCATTAGGGTAAGAAATGACCATTTGTACACCCCAGCTGGCCGCACTTTCCGGAATAGATCTTTCGCCCAAGACCTTGATTTCTGATTTTCCATCAATTTGAAACGTTTCATCGGCTAAAAGCGCGCTCTGAAAATGCAGAGCCATAGCCTTTAATTTATCCTTTAATTTCAGAATTTCCTCCGGGCCCGTATTGATTTCTCTTGCAAGCCCATATATGGTCACCCATGTATCAGCCCCCCGTGGACCACTGCCACTCATCATAAGCCCAAAGAGAACCTTATCCATCTGTTGTGGCGTCCAATTCCGCCTTTGTCCTTCCTCAGTCACATCCGACTCCATCCGTTTTACCAGCGCAAATATCTTTCTTAATTTTTTTTCATTCTGCCGAGGCCTGAGAGACAGCAATACTTCAACGAGAATGTCACTGATAAGATCCAGTGGCAGATGGCGCAGAGCGCTCTCAAAATCCCTATACATCTCATCTGCAACCTCTGGTTGTGTACGTCCGGCCGGATAAGACGCTCTTCTCCACCCGTCAGGGATGGGCGTATTATCTCTTCGGGTAACATGTGTGCCTTGTGCTTCCACATCAATTCTGGACTGATTAAAGATAAGGGCCAATAACCGGGTGGACAAATCTCCGTGAGTCGTTCCCTGAATCGATCGAGTATCCACAATTTTGCCCAAGGCACTAAAAAGCGCCATTGGTTTGAAACCGAGTTTATTTAATTTGGAAGGGGTAGATTGATCAGCGAGATATTCTTCAATTCGCTCAGCGGAAAACTGACCCAGATTGAATAAATCCGCAGGGGCGTCTAGTTGATTAGTTTCATACATGATTTCATGATGCCTAGTTTCATGTCCTAAAACGCTTACAATTTCATCAATTGTGTCAAGGCGGGAGATCAACGCCAAATTTATCACAATGGCATGGCCAACATGAAATGCACTCGGTTCCGCGCCATCCACGGCTATATAAAGACGGACCGGTGGAAGGCCCGAGTCAGTCATCTGGTTTACATAACCTTGTAATTCCCTGACGATAGGATGGTCATTGCTCAAAAACCGGTTTTGTTTTTGTTGAGCATTCAATGTCTCCCATTCGACAATGCGGATATTATGAAAATAGTCGTGCGCCAGATTTATTTTCTCTTCCAGCCTCCTGCTGACGTCCTGTTCCAGATGATGCTTTTCGATTAAATCACTCGCAAGCATCCATGAGCGTTGATTTAAATTCAAAGTGAAAGCTCTCGCAATTTCTTCCCGGATCCCAGGCTCAATATTACTCTCAACAAAAGGCAAAGGCGAAATATCAGCGGCTGTGAACTGCATCGGAACCGGTCCTGACATGGTCTCATGCTCCGCAGGGTTCCAACTCCCCGCTTTGATTGGATCTGGTTTAGCATCCTTTCCCTTAGCATTTTTTATATCCGCCATCCGGGCAGATCTTCTCAAAATCGTGGCTATGTCGCCCGCTTCTTCCAATTCAATACTCGGGCTGGCGGCGGAAACCCGCTTTGCTTTTTCTGCGCCGGCGGCCTGAACGGGTTGCTCTGCAGCTTCTGTAGCGGCGACAGTTAAAATAATTCTTTCTGTTGGGCTGGAAGCCGCGACTGTCCTCAGTACATCATCGACAGCTGAAGAGGCACTTACATATTGCACCCGAGGATTTATAAAGTTTTCTCCCCCCGAGAAATATTTGCGCGGGATGGGATATTCGCCATTGAGACTATCTTCTTCTTTGATGACGTTGTAAGCGCCTTTTTTGAATGCGTCTAAATATTGCTCATAAACTTTTTGTTTGATATCTTTGACATCACTTTCGACGCCTTCGATTTTGGACTTGTCGGCGTAAATTCTGCCGAGCAGAGAATCTTTGAGGGCCTTCTTATACCAGGCGGCGAGAATGACACTTTGATAAACTTGTCGTGTTTGGGCGAAATTCTTGCCGGTGTTAACTTCTTCGACAAGTTTGGGAAGAATCATTTCACGGAAGACGACGGTGGAGAGTTTGGCTATGGCTGTCGCAGGAGCTCCGGCATCAAGCCCAACAGCCTTTTGGCTGTTGAGGGCTTGATAATCCTCATCCAGCATGACCTTCAATTTACTTTCCGTAATATAAGCAAAGCCATCTTTTTCCACAACGGTCGCGCCGTCTGGCATGATCCAGACTTTATTGAATGTATTTAAGGGAATATCGGTAGTGCCAAATTGTTTTTGTGCGCGGGCTTTAACTTCTTTCCAAAACTTTTGGCCAAGCTCTTTGTTGGGATTGGTTAATAATGAAGAAAGTTGCTTGAGTACATAATCCTGCTCGAGCATTTGCCGACCCATTTCCGTTTGGCCAAGGGCGTCGGGGATGATGCGGTCCTTTTCGTATGGCGAAAGATTGACCCACGCGTCTTTATTGGGAATGGTCATCGAGGCCAGAAAATATTTAATGAGCTTGGTACTTTCGATCTTGAGAAGATCGTTGTTGATTTTGTCCTGTCCACGGTCAACGATGAAGTCAAACAAAAGCGGATTTTCGGGATGGACCGTCATACCTCTTAATACTGGCGGTTTAAAGCCAGCAGTCAGCCAGATCGCCTGCCCGGGTGCCGGAAGATTAGGTAACAGTTGCGCGCCGGACGGCGAAACGACCATCGACAGACTAAAAGTGACCACCAAAACGGCGCTGATCAACTTTCGGTAAAATAGTATGTCTTTACGGCAGAAAGGGTTCAAAAAGAGTCCTTTTTGACAATTGAAATAATGTAAATTTTTTAATGGAAAATTCAACTAAGAGCGTACAGAACGTACTTGTGAGAGTTAAGTTACACTTTTATGTATACCACTTTTTAGAGAAAAAAACTAAAAAAACTTCTCAAATTGATATTTTCTTATAAATAGCTTCCCAAAAATCAACTCTATCCCTAACCCAGGCATCCCGTTCGATTCTCTCTTTTATTATTTGCCAATTTCGACGAAATACTTCTTTTGGAACATATTCAAAAGCTCGACGAGGATCATTGATGCAAGAAAATAATTTTTCGGCAATCGAGTAGGAGGTAGATGATTATTTCATCTCCCGACCTCTCACACCACCGT
>JANPFV010000059.1:0-4242 GCA_031423615.1 Candidatus Omnitrophota bacterium | reverse complement strand
CCATAAACTTACAAATTTCTCGACGCTGTGAAGCGTTGCAGTGCGTTCCGTATAATCTTCAGCAACGCTTTAAGCTAGCTTAACCATCTGCAATTCAATGGGTTATGTTATCGAAAGAGCGGATTTTTAACAAAGTCCTGTGATAAATCATACGGGGCAATATTTCGCGGGCCAAAATTTTAAACTCGGATCGGTAAGATGACGAAGGGGATCCCTTGTTGATAAAATCTTTTTTGGATGGAGAAGACCGTGTAGTTGTGTAAGAGACGGTTCATGAAAGTATCTTCCTTGAAAACGAGTTGCCCTCCGAAGAAAACAATTCCCGGAAAACGTTTTGAAACATTTTGCGCTACGATCTCTACTTCGGAAGTGATTTCTGTCCCGAAACCGCAGGCTTTTTCCGCATAAAATCCGTGACTGTTCATGAATTCAATATAGCGGTCAAGGTCGTTTTTGACCGAACTTTTTAAGTGATCCACCTCCAAAGCCCCCTTAAATGTCCCCGCATCAAGAATACCCACTTCGATAAAAACAAAATTTTTGAATTCTTTTCCAAAATTACGGATAACGCCCATGACCGTGTGCAACCCTAAGCCGTTAAAACCGTTGACCAAGATAGCCGCTGTTTTAGCTTGCTTATCCATTTCAACCAAACGGCCCGGATTGGTAAAAACGGTATTTGCCGCAGTTTCGACGAGAACATTCAGGCGCTCCAGCATCTTGAATGTATCGCGATAATGGTTTTTGATCATGACCGCAACACCTATTAAACATCCGGTGATTAATAGAGTGGCCCAACCGCCGTCATGAAATTTAAGTATGGTCACCGAGATCAAAATAAAAGCCGTAAGGATGAACCCTAAGCCGCTGATAATAATTTTATTTGTCCATTTCCTGTCGGTTTTACGGACTTGCCACCAATGGCGGACCATGCCGGCTTGAGAAAGAAAAAAGGTGATAAAAACGTTTATACTGTAAAGAACGACGAGCAAACCGACCGAACCATGCGTGGCCGCTATGGTGGCTAAGGCGGCAAAACCCATAAGAATGACCCCATTCTGGGTAACAAAACGATCGCTCAAGCTAGAAAATTTCGACGGCATCCAACGATCCAATGCCATATTGGCCAGAACGCGTGCTCCTCCCACAAATCCGGTTTGAGCCGCCACAAAAAGCAAGAAGGCTTCGGAGAGCAAGGTGATGAGAACAAAGGTTTTTCCCCATGGTCCCGGCCAGGTGCTGGTGATATTATCCATTAAAACGGCATTGAGGGTTTTATGTTGTTCAGGAATAACATTAAAAAGTAAATAGGCGCACATTAATCCTGCACCCGTTATGGCCAAAGAAAAGGACATGTAGCGCATAGTCATTTTACCGGTCGCCACTTTCGGTTCGCGTAAAATCGGCAAACCATTGCTGACCGCTTCAATCCCGGTATAAGTTCCTGCTCCTAAACTGTAAGCGCGAAGAATGATAAAGATCAATCCCCATACTCCCACTTCACTGCTGGTTTTTCCCATTTCTATCATGCTGGAGTGAACGATTTGCGGAACTTGGGTGGCATGAGTTACAAAGGCGTAAACAATGGAGAAAGCGTGAGTTAAGACAAAGATAATAAAAATAGGCGTGAGGGGAACAATACTTTCTTTGACTCCGCGCATATTCATTAAGGTGAGAAAAAAGACGCCAAAGAGAGCGACTTCTAGTCGGAAAATATGCCATTCCGGCGGTAAAAAACTAAAGAGCGCGTCCGAGGCGCTGGCGATCGAAATAGCAATGGTCAAAACATAGTCAATGATAAGGGCACAGCCGGATATCATTCCCAATTCTGGACTGAGAAGTTTACTGGCGACCAAATATCCGCCGCCGCCCGTGGGAAATAATTCAATAATTTGGGAATAACAGGCGCTAATTAAAAAAACAGTAATGGCAGTCAATAAAGCCACAAAAATTCCTAAATATTGATGCTGACCAAGGGCCCGGAAAGATTCTTCGGGTCCATAACAGGATGAAGACAGACCGTCCGCCCCTAATCCCACCCAGGCAAAGAAGGCGATCAAGGTCATATTATGGAAAAGTTTTTGGTCTTCTGGATTTTTGGCCTTACCCAGGACCATGCGCTTACAATAGTTTAAAAAGGACATGGCAGGATTATACAATAATTGGTTTATATTGCAAATTTTAACCGATAATCTTTATAAAAAAATCCCGCATGTCTAAATTCAGGCATGCGGGATTTTAAAACGCTGATTATTGAGCAATCACGACGGGTTTGGGCGAAAGAACTTGGACCCCGGAACCCAGCGGATTTTTATTATCATTAGCAAGATAAGAGGCCACAACCGTGTCGCCATCGACGGCCACTCCTTTGCCAAAATTGGCGGCGGACCCGCCTGCCAAATTATAAGACCACTGAACGGTATTATCTACCGCACGTTTAAAAACAACCACGGAATCGGTGGCTGATAACTCGGCTTGGGACGCTATCGTTTTAGGATAAACAGCGACCGCTAGAGTGCTTCCTTTAGCCGTTAATCCGCGGACTAAACTTCCTGAATGCCAGGGCAGTTCCAGCGTGGCCGGTTGATTTTCCCACGTACTTGTTGGTGCACCATAGGGCGCACTGAGTTGTTCCGAGAAAACCAGGACATTGGTGGTAAGATCGCCGTCCTCGGACGTTGTTGTAGTAACAACTTGATGTCCAACAACAGGCACAGCTGTCAGGTTGGTTGGGAAGGTTTGGGGTTTCATAATACCAAGGTGTTTCCCAAAACTTAAAAGAGCATTTTCATAAGTTTTTTCTAATATCCAGATGCTTTGTCCTTTATACCGATAAATAAAAATTTTGCTTTTATCGGTACTTCCAACGCGCGGAGCTCCCACCGCAATAATTCCCTCACCAACGGCGACCGATTGGGCAAATTGTTGGTGGGTCGAATCGGCTGGAGATAACCGGAGGGTAGTGGCATAAGACCAAATTCCCTGAGTGCGGTTGAAGATATAGACGACTCCCGCGTCCGGCGCGGCTAGGGCTAGAGTATTTGATGTTATTGACAACTTTATGTTTTGTAAAAGTGAAGGACTAAGGTTCTCAATTTTGCTGAGATCCAATTTTTCTTGGCTTTGAGCCCATCCTTTTCGAGTGCGGGCAAAAAAATACAGGCTATTTTCAGCCTGGACAACCAAGGCGGTCTGATTGGCAGCCAAGGCTTTCCCGAACTGATCACCCGACGCTAAGCCTCTAGCCGTAAGTAGGGTTGATGTTGGAAATGCTCCCGAGGCATCCTTTGGTAATTCACGATAATAAAATACCCCGCCTTTGTTATCAAGGGAGGGAGCGCCGATGAATAATTCACCTGTGCTTTGCAACACAGCCGTGCTTGCGGCAAACCCTATATCCATCTGCTGAGACAAGATATGACCTGATGCGAGATTATCGAGCAAATGAAAATAGTTTCCAACCGTGATTTGATCCTCAGGCTTGAAAACAGCAGCAATGACGGAAGCCATAACGAATTTCTTCTCTGCGGAATCTTTCAAGGCCCAAACACTTTGGAAATATTGATTAATGGCAATTTTTGCATTCTTAAAGGCCACTTGATCGTAATAAGCGCTAGCTTGGGATTTGTTAGCCGGATTAAGAACAGCTTCCATTGTGGAACTTAAAACAAACTTGCTTTCTTGCGCATCTTTAGCGGCAAGAAGGTTTGAGAATAATTTGTCGGTAGCTGCTTTAGCGGAAGCCAAGGCCACTTGATCGTAATAAGCGCTAGCTTGGGATTTGTTAGCCGGATTAAGAACAGCTTCCATTAGAGAATGTAAAACGTACCGGCTTTCTTGCGCATCTTTAGCGGCAAGAAGGTTTGAGAATAATTTGTCGGTAGCTGATTTAGCGGAAGCCAAGGCCACTTGATCGTAATAAGCGCTAGCTTTGGATTTGTCAGCCGGGTTAAGAACAGCTTCCATTAGAGAATGTAAAACGTACCGGCTTTCTTGCGCATCTTTAGCGGCAAGAAGGTTAGCGAATAACTTATCGGTAGCTGATTTAGCGGAAGCCAAAGCCACTTGATCGTAATAATTTGCAACGATGATTTTGTCCGCAGGATAGGTCACCCGAGCTATGGCAGCATTCATCATGTATTTTGCTTTTGTGGAATCACCGGCACTTAAGAGAACACTAAAGTATTTGTCAATCGCTGCTTTAGCTGTTGTGATCGGGTTGATTCGAATTATTGGTCTGCC
>JANPFV010000058.1:0-17347 GCA_031423615.1 Candidatus Omnitrophota bacterium | reverse complement strand
TGGGTCAAATCGGGGTTGCGAGAGGGATTCTTCAGCTGTTAAAAAGTTCTTTCTTTAGGCTTTAGCGGTTCAGGCTAAGAAAATTTGTCAGCGTTTTCATGTCAATCCGTGCGCATAAAATCCTAAGTAGGAATTTGGGTTCATTCACCAACCTTGACAATTTCCTTTCCTCGTATATACTCTCAAGCGTTAGTCGATTTTTTCAAGACCATTCCCTCCCCAAAGACAAATTGGCATTGAAGCCATGGGACAGGCAGAATAGCCTGCAAGATCACTTTGTTCTGCTGATTTATAATCTTTAGCTCTAACATTATAAGAAAAGGCACTTTTATGCTCAGGATTTTAGAAAACTCTGTTCTCCCTCTCATTATTTTTTCGCTTTTTGTCACCAAAGCCGAAGCCTTAAACTACAACACGGCCTATATGGTAACCGCTGACCACAGTTCCACCTTAAGTTTAGATAGTCACGGAGAACACAGTTATGCCTCTGGCCAAACACCTTGGGTTTACTTAAAACTAAAACTCAGTGACCTCAATTTAAACAGTCCCCTTCACGTTCTCTGGAGCTGGTCAAACTATACCGACTCTTCCCTCAACGAAACGAAGCTTCAACATTTCAATCTCGCTGGTCTTCCCACCGATAAAGAAATCTGGAGCGTAGCACCCCAACCGTGGTGGTTAACTACAGGAAAACCCGGAAAATGGACCGTCGACGTAGCCTGGCTTAATTCCCGAGGGGCCATGGGAACCAGCACCGCGACTTTCAATGTCACACCTGAACCGCTCAGCAGCGCTTTGTTATTCTTCGGCGGACTTCCGTTGGCGGCCGTCTTGTTGCGCAAAAAGAAAGCGGCTTAAATTTTTCTCGCATGAGATATTCCATCGTCCCCTTGAGAAATACCCTGTATCGGTCGTCTTTTTGCCCGCCTTATGACCTTTCACACCGCTCTGTTCGATATTAAAAATAACCTCAACAAGGAGTTGTCAATGAACAAATTTTTATTCAAGCTGAGCCTGCTAACCATGGCACCGATTTTATTTTTTGCTTCACAAGCTAGTGCATTGAATTATGAGACTGCTTACATGACGCGCGCCAATAATAACCACGTGTTAAGTTTGGATGCAGACGGCCATTATAGCTACAATGCTGGTGAAAAGCCCTGGGTCTATATCAAATTCAAGTATGAAAATTTGGCTCTCGGTTCGCCGTTGCACATGCATTGGGTTTGGTCTTCTTTAACAGATCCCAACAATACGGAAACTCATGATGAAAAAATTTCCCTCACCGGATTAAGCGGCGATAAAGAACTCTGGCGCTCAGCCCCA
This sequence comes from Candidatus Omnitrophota bacterium, assembly GCA_031423615.1. Lineage (GTDB taxonomy): Bacteria > Omnitrophota > Gorgyraeia > Zapsychrales > JANLHA01 > JADLGJ01. The sequence continues at coordinate 16,021 of JANPFV010000058.1, read as the reverse complement.
GAGCCGTGGTGGACAACAAACGGCGGAGCGGGACAATGGCATGTCGACGTCAACTGGTTTAATGTCCACGGGACCAACGGCATCAGTTCTGCAGACTTCACGGTTTGCAGCGGCGGGATTGTCAGCCGAACAGGGCCCTGCGGGCCGGTTGTCACACCTGAACCGCTCAGCACAACACTTTTTCTACTGGGTGGGGCGCCTTTAATTGCGGCCATCAGAAAAAGACAAAAAACGATATAAAATCATCGCCTAAACGAATAAGATAAAGGCATGTCGTAAGACATGCCTTTATCTTTGACATGAAGATGCAATATGAACACAACCATCGACAAATATTTTAAAATCGTCCCCGCTGTTTTGCCGTGGGCCTGCGCCATTGTCCTTTATTTTCCGGTCTTTCTAACGCTCTACAAAGAACGTTGGGACTTAGTCGATTACGGCCACGCGCCTTTTATCCTGCCGATTGCCCTTTTTATCGTCTGGCTCAAAAGAAATGAACTTGTTTCTCTCGTTCAAAAACCACAACCGGTCTTTTATCTTCCCGGCTTTCTTCTCATTATCTTCAGTTCTTTTCTTTTTACATTCGGCTGGCGATGGGAATATCTTTTAATCCAGGCGATCTCGCTCATTCCCCTTGTCATCGGCTTGGTGAGTTTTCTCTACGGGCCAGCCTTAATCCGCCCATTAATTTTTCCCATCCTTTACCTTTTGCTTCTCATTCCGCCGCCGCTGGGAATTCTTGACAGCATCACCTTACCCATGCGCCACTTCGCATCGGTCATGTCTGAAATTATTTTGAAATTTTCTCACTACCCCGTCTCACGTTCCGGTTTGCTTTTACATTTGGGCAATCACGAAATTTTTCTCGGCGCGCCCTGCAGCGGCTTTCGTTCACTCATCACGATGCTTTCACTGGGATTGATTTATGTTTATTTCAACAAAGGAAAATTCTTCCAGAATCTCGTTCTCGTTTTGGCGATTGTTCCGCTCGCCCTTGCCGGGAACATCATTCGCGTTATTATTATCTGTCTTCTTACTTATTATTTTGGCGATGAAGTCGGCCAGGGGTTTTTGCATGAATTTAGTGGCATTGTGGTTTTTCTCGTCATGCTTTTTGGTCTCATGGGTTTAGAAAGAGCGCTGCGGCGATGAAAAACTTAAAATACTATCTCGCGTCTCTCGTCTTGCTGACAGCCATCGTGGCCAGCTTTGCCGTCCCCCGTCATAAATACCAAGGGACATCGATTTTGAAAGATTTGAATATGCCATTTAGCCTGTCCAATTGGCAAAGTGTCGATTACAGCAACAATCTCTCCACGACAAAGGACGACCGTTTTAATTTTTTAAGCGGAGCTTTTGCCAGGATTTATGGCACACGCGAAGGTAAAAGTCTTTTGCTTCTCATTCTTGATGCGGGAAATTTTCATCACCCACAGCTTTGTTACGGAGGGTCGGGTTTTAAAATCAAAGAATTGAGCAACGCCGAACTTAGAACGCCGGCCAAGAATCTTTATAGCAAAACTTTTTTGGCAGAGAAAGCAAACGGAGAAACCTTTGTTGTGATGTATTGGATGGTCATTAATAAACAGAAAGTGGATTGGACCACGCAAAAATTGACCCAGCTCTGGCATTCTTTGTTTAACAAAAACCATGTGGGACTCATGACCCGCCTAGACATTCCTGTCACCGACGGCAACGTCGCCAACGCCGTCACCTTAGGTCAGAAATTCATCTCGGATTTAAGCAAAGAAATGCCCACGGAAAAACAGGAGTGGGTGTTCGGAAAGTGATCGAAGGTTTTCCGCACCGGATCACAATCCCGTGCGGGGTTTTGGAAAAAGACGGATCTTTACGGCCATAAAGGTAAGATAAAACATAAATCCGAGGCCATCGACAATGTAACGGCGAACCATACGTTTCGGTTCAATGAAAATCCGCCACAGCCATTCCACATGAAGCCTCTGCATTGTCTTGGGAGCGCGAAGTTTCGACCCCGACATATAATCCAACAAAGCGCCGACCCCCAAACACAATCGTGGATTTAATCTTTGCCGGTTATGGGCGATCCATTTTTCCTGCAAGGGCGCGCCAAAAGCCACGAACAAAATCACCGCCCCCGAAGAATTGATGTCCTTGATCAATTCTTCCTCGTCCTTAAAATACCCACTGCGCGATCCTACGATATGAATGCCGGGAATAAAACTCCGGACGTTCTTGGCCGCTTTCTCGGCAATGTCGTTCTTTCCGCCGAGAAAATAAATCGGCCAGCCCTCTTTGGCCGCCATCTTCATTAAGAACGGCGAAAAATCCGTGCCATTACAATTCTCCCGCATCCGACCGCCAAAAAGTATGGTCGCAATCTTAAGACCAATCCCGTCGGGTAAGACCATGGTGGTGTCGTTCAAAATTTGGCGATACTCAGGATCATTGACAGCCTTCGACAAGCAGTCGAGATTGAGAAAAAAAATCGCCGACTTACGGTCCTGTTCCAGCAGGCGGCCCGCCGACGCAAGCGCCTCCTGAAAACTCACGTTATGATATTTAACTCCGAGTATTTCCATCGTTGACAAATCCTTTTATAAACCCGGCCGACCACCAAAAAAATCCAATCAAAAAAACGGGGCTTGCTCTCACAAATGGACCAGCATGTTCGCCCGCAACTTTCGCCACGCGCGATACGATCCGAAAGAATTTTACAATCAAAAACGCCGGCGTCAACACCAGCGGAATGATCCCTTTATATATCCAGCTTTGATAAAATTCCCGACGGTAAATGCTCACATATTGGCCGAGGAGAAATTGGTTGCCAAGAAATTCCTTCCACCCTTCCCGAAACATATGATAACACTTCGCCTCAGGAATAAAATAAACCTTGGCTTGGCCTTGCAAGCGTAAAAAGAAAAGTGTATCCTCGGATGCCCGCACGCCGGGAAACCCTCCGGCTTCCCAAAAAAGATTTTTATCACAGAACATATTACAAGACGGAACGAAAAGGCGTTCTTGCCGGCCAGGCGCATTCAAATATTCATTAAACTGCAAATACATCTGCGCCAGCGCGATGACATTTTCTTTTTGTGATTCCGGAATTGAAATTGCACCCCCGCCTGTCTTGCAACCCTCTTGATAAGCGGTCCGAATATTTTCCAGCCAATCGTCAGAAAGAATCACGTCGCTGTCAATGAAACACAATAGCTCGCCTTTCGCCGCGTGCGCGCCGATGTTTCGCCCCTCGGCGGGAATCGTTTTCTTTTCCTGTTGAATGATTTTGACGCGTTCGGACGGCAAAAGGCCAATATATTTGCGGGCCATTTCATCATCCGAAGAATCCACGACGATAATCTCAAAATCATTCCCCGGCTGTCTTAGCAGACTTTCGATCGTCAGCGGCAAGGTCCGCAAAGAATTATAAGACGGGATGATAAAGGAAACCTTCATGATAAACTCAGGGGCTGTAATTTTTGCTTTTCATTGGCCATTTCCAATTCGAGCCCCACCCACACTAACCCAACAAAGAACCAATAGTACCAGTTAAAAACAAGATAATACGCCATATTATCAGAAATATTAACGATGAGGTAACCCAGAACATATCCGATCATAATCGCCGTCAAACGTTTGATTCGCTCACTGGTTTGTGACCGATAAATCTTTATAAATTTAAATAAGGGAACAAACAAAAGGACCATATAACTCAACATCCCGACGACGCCCGCGTCAAACCAAACCTCCAGATAGGTATTATGCATGGCGAAAGTTTCGCCTTGCGTCGAGAAACTCGATGATAAAGGTTTAAACGATGTCAGCCCATGCCCTAAGAGCGGATGTTTCGTGATTTGCGCCAGCCCGGTCTGCCAAGCTTGCATACGCCAGGCAAAAGAATTGAGTCCTTCATACTCTCCCGGGCCTCCCCGTTCAGACAAAAGTGTCATGATCCGGTCATGGACCTGGGGAACAAAAACAGCACCCAAACATAAAATCAATAAACCCAACACTAATCTTCGGTCCTTCAATAAACCATAAACAAAAAATCCGATAAAGCATGCAATCCAAGCGCTGCGGGTTTTTGTCCCTATTAAAACCGCCGCCATACTTAAGCCCATAATAAAAAACCATGACCTCCCTTTTTTCCCCCAGACAAAACAAATCGCCTGACGCGCAAAAAAATAAAGTGTGATCCCAAAAACAAGAAAAAAAGCAAAAATATTCGGGTGCGTAAACGCGCCTACGACTCTCCTTCCGGCGTCGGCCGAATAAAACCAACCTCCCCCGGCCAAATCGATCAAGCCGACCAAAACCGGCACAAGAACCACCAGCAAAAGCAACTTCAGATATTTTTCATAATCCGAAAAATTTCTGATGATCAGAAAAGGAATCACCGCCATGGCAAAATAAGTAAAATAATTTAAATAAAGTCGGATCGCTTGAAAGAGATACGGAGAATAAAGCACGCTGGCTAAAATCGCCAGAAGATAAATGATCCACCAGCGGATCAAAGAATTCTTGCGGGGAAAGCCACGTTTTTTGAAAAGAAAAATGATGAATAAAAAACAGATCGCCAGATTGAATCCCGCCCCGATTCCCATGCCGCTACCGCCTAAGCGCGTTCCCTGGAGCAAATGATCCAGCGTCGGGCGGACCAAAAGAATCACCATGAAGGCCGTTTCTGGTTTTATAAGCATGAGGAAAAGAAAGGCAATAATAAGCGGCAATGCGAGCAATGAGTTCAATGAAAAGAATAAGGGATAAAAAATAAGATAGGCGCGTCCCACAACGTAACCCACCGCTACAATGAACAATAAGCCCAGACTACCGGCAAAGAATTTGTTCATAAATTCCTTCAACCTCCTTAACCGTATTTTTAATATCAAACTTCTCAACACAGGTCTGATATCCCGCCTCGCCCAAAGAGTTTTTTAAGACCGGATCCTGCAAAATCTTTGTGAGGGCCTCGCTCCACCCGTCATCGGAAAAGGGATCAAGCAATACTCCGTTTTCCCAATTTTTGATAAACTCATTATTGCATCCTACTCCGTCGGAAACAACAACCGGCACCTTCATACTCATCGCCTCGAGAATGGCTATCGAATGGAGCTCTAAGAGCGAAGGCAAAAGCATGACTTCACTCACGGCCAAGAGCCGGCGGACATCCGGGGAAAAGCCCACAAACCGAATGAAGGCGGCCAAATGGCGGTGTTCGACATGATCCGAAAACTCCTTTAACAAGGGTCCGTCGCCAGCAATCATAAAAATCACCCGCGGGTTCTCGCGATAAACTTTAGCCGCGATATGAAGAATTATCTCCACATTTTTCTCAGGAGAAACGCGGACCGGAGTCAGGATGATCCGCGAGTCCGCGCGGATCCCCAGTCGCGCGGTGGTCGTGATTCTTTCCTTATCCGTGACAGAAAAAGGGACAATCGGAATGCCGTTTTGCAATTCAATGATTTTCTTGGCCGGATAAATCTTTTGTGCCAGCAAAAAATCAACATTTTGTTTGGTGAGCACAATCACCCGGTCGGAAAGATTTCTAAAAAATCTTATGAATCGAAACTGCTTATTGAAACCGCGGCGGCGGATAAAATCCTCCGGATCGCAATACCGAGAATCATGGACATGCTCGACGATCTTTTTGCCGGCCAGCTTGGCCGCGATAACACCCCAGATATGGCCACTAAAATTATGAGTGTGAATAATATCGATTTTATTTTTAAGAAGATACTTCCAGATTCGAAAAACGATAGCAAAAGAGGCGGGACTCTGGATCCGGTGATTACGGCCGGCATATTTGAAAAGCCGTGCGCCGGCGCCGATAAAGTCCTTTTCCAACTCCCCGCCGAAGGAATACCCCACGTGCATTTCAAATTTATTTTGATCCGCGACCTGAAGCACATTGAGCAAATTGCTCTCCGCTCCGCCGAGATTAAGCGTTTTTATGATATGAAGAACTTTTATTTTCGTCATTATGAACTTGGCCTTGAGATCATTCTGGCCGCATCTGCGGCACAGAATACTTTTCTTATTGAAACGCTAACTGCTGATATAGGCTATCGTACTGCCGGGCAATATTGTCAATATTGTATTTTTCACGGATTCTCATTGTGGCCCGCCCCAAGCGGCTTTCATCAATTTCTAACGTTGGGGATATACTTACCCAACGAAACGTGACGACAATTATGCGCAATCAGTTGAGACGCCGTGAAAAAATCAACGAATCTTTTAAATTCGGAAACCATATTTTATCAAACACGCAATTTGCGAAGATAAAACTTAACTATAATCTTTAGAATTATTATTAAATATTTTGGATTTGCCGATTTCGAAAAACCTTCCCAGGCCAATGTAATACCCCTAAAATTTGCCATCCCAACATAAATACATAGAAAATAATCAATCCTTTCTAACTTTTTTGCTTTTGGCAGTTCGGAAATTCTAGCTCTAAACTTTTCTTCTATTTGATCATGACCAGATAAAACATCCACAGCGCTAGTTGAGATTTGTTTCTTCCCTTTCCGATCAATAAAGTAGTTTACCAACAGCTCTGAGACACATCCAAACTCACAGCGGTCCGATAACCTAAGATACAAATCCCAATCTTGTGAGCTACGCATTTTTTCGTCAAAACCATTAATCTCATTCAACAACTTCTTGCGAACGATCGCAACTGATGTTGTTCCAACAAAATTAGAAACCACCAAATCTTGTCTATAATTATTCATGAGATTAGTTAATCGATCTTGCCGTATATCGTTGCCCTCCTCAATATAATTAAACCCACAGTACACCAACCCAATTGTAGGGTCTGCAAATAATGCAACCTGTTTTTCCAACTTGGTTGCAAGCCATTCATCGTCACTATCTAAAAAAGCGATAAGTTCACCTTTAGCAACTTTTATGCCCGTGTTGCGAGCGGCGTTACCGCCCTTATTGGTCTCATGCTTAATATAATTAATCCGCGAATCGACAAAACTTTTCATAATCTCGTCTATATTATCTTGAGAACAGTCGTCAACAACAATAATCTCAAAGTCCTGATAAGTTTGTGCTAATACACTATTAATGGCACGCGACAGAACGCTGGCGCGATTATAAGCGGGAATGACAACGGAGACTTTCGGATTTGAAGAATTCATAATCTATACGTCTTACTACTTTCTTTTACTTTCCATAATCCAATCAATTTCTTAACCTCAATTGCCAAATTAAAGTCACTCAATACTTTCTCATACGCTTGGGCACAGAAATTATTGCACCTGGCGTCATTTTTCATAATTCTTTCAATTTTGTTAGCTAAGTCAGATATATCACCCACTTCAAATAAGAACCCACTAATACCGTCTGCAATCAGCTCAGGAATCCCTGTAATCCGAGTAGCTATAACTGGTGTTTTAAGTGCCATTGATTCCATTAAGGACACCGGTATTCCTTCGGATTGACTCGTTAATACCATTACTGCGCTTTGACTTAATAATTCGAATAACTCATCGCTGGTTTTATAACCCAATAAATGAACGTGTTCTTTTAGTGATAATTTATCAATCAACCCGACAAGTTCCGCTCGAAGTGATCCATCTCCAACAAGCAAGCACTGGAAATCTAATCTGTCCTTCAACAATGAGCAGGCTTCTATTAACTGGTCTAATCTTTTTACTTTTTCGAATCGAGCGATACAAATAATTTGATTATTGACCTTTGCCTTTGATGCCCTCGGCAAATTTATGAAATCAATCCCACAATGAATAACATCAATACATTGTGTCGGAATATCAAAATGCTTAATCAAATAATTCTTATTGTATTGAGAGATTGCAATCACTTTGACGGCTAACCGTGATTTAAAACGATAATTTCTCGGGAGGCTGAAAAAAACATCATATCCATGTGTGGTAAATGTATACGGGATGCCTGTTAACAAATGGATTAACATAGCGGTGTCAGCTGGCCTTGTGCCAAAATGAGCATGCAACATATCGGGCTTACCTCGCACTATCATCCGCACATTGTGTAAATTAAGAACAAATAATCTAAATATCTCGTTCTTGCGATTTAAAGCAATACCTAGCGTCTTCAAATACTGAAACGGATTCTTCAAAAACCAGAATAAATGGTCTATCAGAAGACCCAGCGATTTCTTCTCGGCAGAGAGATAACTAACATGCTTTACTTGATTAACCTTAGAGTGAGAAATATTTTCTTTGGAAGACGAAGAAAATGCAAAAACCTCAACATCAATGCCATTATTTTGCACTTCAATAATTTCATTGAGAATAAACGTCTCAGAAATCTTAGGAAAGGCATTTAATATATAGGCAACTCTCACTGGATCAATCCTATTTTTAGTTTTCCGTTTTCCAACTTAATCTCTTTCATAACCCAAAGCATAATGAACAATAGTCCAGCATAGAAGGCTGGCAATAGAACCAACCATTGCAGGTCCGCTAAAATCAATGTGTTCTTCAAAATAATCCCCAGAACAAACATTATCGAAGCGATGAAATAACTTTTATAAAAAGATTTATAAAAATCGCCGTAGGACAGCGCAATTTGTTTGTTTACGATATAGAAAGTAAAATGCACCCAAAGAATTGACTGAATTGTATACAAAAGCGCAACCCCCACAATCCCCCAATGCAAACCAAGAAACACAGCTACCGTCACAACAGCCGTCCCCAATATCTGTAGCTTTAACTGCAAATCCGCTCTGCCCTGCGAAAGTAAAACGCTCCCAATGTTTGTTCCCAAAGACTGTACCATGCCGCAAAAACAAAAAATCCTTATAAGAACAATGACACTCTCCCATTTTATCCCCCAAAAAACTCTAACCATCTCTGGCGCGACGAAAAATAAAGTTATCATTAAGGGGAAGCTAATCAGAGAGGCGGCCTTCATTAACCTTAAGTAATTGGTTTTTACTTTAACAAGATCGTCTTGAATTCTTGAGAAAGCCGGAAACATCACCCTCGATATCGTCCAAGATATGTTCTGAAGTGGTAATAACATTAACTTATAGGCAAGGGAATAATAACCCAGAGCTTGCGAACCAAGAAACTTGCCAATCAAAAGCTGGTCGACATTTCGTGCAAAATAATTAACAATTTGAAAACCAGTCACATGGACACTGAAATTGAGGATATCCTTTATCGCCTTAAAGGAAAAAATAATTTGAGGTCTCCACGGGGACAGTATCCATAACAATAATCCGTTTATGCCAGTAAAGACCAAGGACTGGATCACCAAGCTCCATACACCCCAACCTCGTAAGGCCAGAATGACTCCCACGAGACCGGAAACAACCACTGCCGTAATATCTCTTATCATCAGTGAGCGAAAATTCATTTCGCGGGTTAACACCGTCTGTTGGACAATCGTAAAGGAAGAAAATATAAAATTCAAAGATAAGACCTGCAAAATAGCCGTGAGGGCTGGTTGTTTATAAAACGCGGCTATCCAAGGGGCGACCATAAAAAAGAATAAAGTGAGCAGGCTGCCCACACCTAAATTTAACCAAAAAACCGAGGACCAAAGAACTTCTGTCACATGCTGTTTTTGGATCAGAGCACTACTAATTCCTAACTCACTAAAAATCATGGCAAATCCGGTAAAAACGGTTGCCATGGCAACAAGCCCAAAATCCGACGGAGAAAGGATCCGGGCGAGAATAGCCGTAATAACAAATTGACTTGTTTGTTTTCCTCCTTGAGAAAGAGCCGACCAAAGCAAACCGGAAATTGTTTTTTGGCGCAAACTCATGAATGTTTTCCTCTCATGAATCTGCCAATTCAATATTCTTTAAATTCAATTTATGTTTCGACATACAATAAAATGGTCCCTAATCCCCATGGCCTCAAACGGGCAAACGACTCTGACCATTCAACGTCCCTAAAACCGCTACCAATAGGATTGCTAAAAACTTTAATTTCTGCTGATCATGGTATTGACTGATAAATTTACGGATCATTTCTTAAACTCTACGGGAGCACTCTTACGCATACGAATCACCTTCGCCGGATTGCCGCCGACAATGGCGTATTCGGAAACGTCCTTGGTGACGACGGCGCCCGCGCCGATAATGGCACCGCGGCCCACGGTCACCCCCGGAAGAATGATCGCGCGGACCCCGATCCAAACATCGTCGCAAATTTTTACCGGCTGATCAGCTTTAAAACCCTGTTGCGACATGGGAATATCCAAACGGTCAAATTTATGATTCTGTGTCAAAACTATGACGTCGGGACCCATCATTACGTTTTTACCGATTTCTATCTTGCCGGCCAGAAAGGCATTAACGCCTATCCCGGAATTATCGCCGATGCTGATATTCTGTCCAGAATAAAAAAAAGCGCGGGATTCGATGTTAACATTTTTCCCGCAGGCCTTAAAAAGCGGTCGGCAAACAGCATAACGGATGGCCTTCCACATCCGGCCTCCCATCCAAGACGACGACGGCAAATGTTTAGCAAAACCATAATACAAAACATAGAAAAATAAGCGCATCAATTTAACCATAATAGAGAACCAAACATATTAAGAATTAATGAACCAAATAAATCAGAGAAGAATTCAATCCTGTCCTAGCGGCGGCCGGTCACCGGGCGTAATCATCTTGCAGTCTCTCAATATCGTCCTCGCCGAAATATTCGCCCCGTTGAATTTCGATAAAGACCAGATCGGTGTCCCCGATATTCGCAATCCGGTGGATGGCGGTGCGCGGGATGTCGATATATTGTCCCGCGATTAAAGGGATTTCGCGGCCGTTGAGCGTGATCAAAGCCTCGCCCTTATGGATAAACCAGTGCTCTTCGCGTTTTTGGTGCCTTTGCAGGCTCAAGCGCGCGCCGGGATTGACCGTGATCTCTTTGACTTTGTGATCGACCTCATTTAAGAGCACAACATATTTGCCCCACGGTCTTTCTCCGACGGAAACCATATATTCTTTTTGATATTCGTCTTTGTCTTTCATATCTTAGACCCGGTCATAAATAAATTTCGGCAAGGCAAAGGTGCGACGGTTAAGGACCCAGCCGATGATGGGAAAATTGTTTTCCGGCAACGGGGCGATGGCCGCACGGATGGCCGCACGGCGGGTCTTCCCTTCGGACACAACAACGATGGTCCCATCCACAAATGGACCAAGGGAAATCGCATCCCGATAATGGCGCAGGTCGGCGCAATCGACCAAAACAACTTCATAACTGCTCTTGGCTTCACAAATGATATCGTACATTTTTTGAGAATCAAGCAAACTTTCCGGATCGACTTGCGCATCGCCGGAGGGCAAAATCCAAAGATCAGGTTTTATTTCGCGGCAGGCTTGCGTCAGGGCGATTTGTCCGGAAAGAATTTCAACCAGCCCGGGACTTACTGAATTATCAAAATTTTTATGCACGCCGGACTGATGATAATTCGCATCAATGATGAGAACTTTCTTTTTAAAATCATTAGCCAGACACATCCCGAGATTGCAAATGACGGTGGTATTTCCTTCCGCGACATCGGCCGCGGTAAAAAGAAAAACTTTCATTTGCTTATAATTGACATAGTGACGGATTTGACAGGCCAGTTGATAATAAACCCCGGGAGAAGACTTGGAAAAATTCTCTTCTTCATCGGGATCACGCAATATTTTATTTTGGGATTGTTTGGGAATCGTCGTCAAAAGCGGTGCCGGAAAGATGGTCCCTAAATCAAGCGCCGAGCGCACGGTCGGGTCGAGATATTCTAAAACAAAAGCCAGACCCAACCCTAAAATAAAGCTTAAGAAAATGGCCAGCAAAAAAACTATTTTCTTGGAGCGGCCCTGAGACTGGGTAGGAATGGACGCTTGACTGATGATCTTGACCGTCGCCGGACCAATGGCCGCAATATTATCCAGCGGTTCGCCGTTTAAAGTTTTATTCATTTGCTCCACATGACCTTTCAATAAAGTGACCGACGGATGAAGTTCGCCGTACTTGGTTGCACTTTCGGCCAATTGCTGCTCAAGATCAAAAATAACATAGGAACGGCTGACGACATTTGCCAAAGTCGCGGCAACCAGCGGATCAAAATCCTCCACGGAAATAAGCAACAGACTGGTTCCCCGCACCGGTTCAACGGTCAAAGCGTGTTGCAAACTATTGACCGCGCGGCGGAAAAGGATATACTCCCGCTCGGCGGGCGACATTTTGCTCAGCTGTTCCTGAAAATCTTTGACTTCGCGGTCAATCATCGATCGGCGAATTTTTGAAGCGTGGGGTTTCTCGCTGTCCAAAGGACGCTTGTCGAGATGAACGGCATGGACAGCGCGCTCCAACACCGGGGTAGACTTAACAATTTCACTTTGAGTAATATTGGGTTCGCCACGGTCGTAACCATTTAAATCGCGGGAATACGGAGCTTGCGTTTCCTTGACGGAGGAAATCAACATTTTGACATTGGCTATATAAGTGGGCGTTTGGATTTTTAACCCGAACGCCACCGTAGCCCCGACGGCCAGAACTGTGAAGACAATGACCCATTGATGGCGAAAAATGATGCGCATATAATCGCGCACCGTAAAATCGGGAGAAGAATCAGAGTGGGGAAAATTTTCTGGCATGCCTGGTCCTTAATTGACTATCGTTAAAAAACACCCTCAGAAATGACGATGATGTCACCGTTCTCAATAAGAAGATCCGCCTGAGAATCGCCATCCATAACCGCTTTGATATTGATTTTAATATTTTCGTAGCCTGTACCCTTTTTCAATGCGCGAAGAACCTTGACCCGGCTCGACGAACCAAATTTAGTAAATCCGCCCGCCATGGAAATAGCGCGCAGGACGGTCATTTTTTCCGGAAGGTCAAATTCACCCGGACGATTCACGGCGCCATAAACAAAAAATTGGCGGCTGTGAGATTCCAGAAGAGAAACCATGACGGAAGGGAATTTTAAGTAGCCTTCCGAAAGACGCTTTTCAATGAGTTCGCGGATCTGGTTTGCGGTCAGAGCGATAACCTTGACTTGACCGATATACGGCGCGGTGATGGTGCCGTCGGGAGAAACGGTGGCACGCGTAGAAATTTTGTCGGGTTCAATAATTTCAATCCCTAAAACATCGGCTGGCCCCACGGTATAATCAGCCCGTGCCGCGGCAACGGCCGGTTCAACGATGGGAGTCTCCGAAGATAAAACTTCTTTCGCATCAGCCAAGGCGGCAAATCCAAATATCAAGAATATAGCTAAATAAAGAATTCTTTTCATTTCGGGACTTTCTTCTGCCTTATTTCGCGCCGATGCCAAAGAGCACAACGGGGACAGTTTTTACCAAAATCTTGAAATCTAATCCTAAGGACCAGCTATCAATATACTCCAAATCAAGTTTTGACCATTCATTAAAATCAGTAATTTTATTGCGTCCGCCGATCTGCCATAAACACGTAATCCCCGGGCGCATACTCAAACGCCGCCTCTGCCAGTGGTCATAGCGCGCGACTTCCTGAGGAATCGGCGGGCGAGGCCCGACAAAACTCATTTCCCCCCTGAGCACATTCCACAACTGAGGAAGTTCATCCAAACTGGTCTTGCGCAAAAAATGTCCGATGGGTGTGACGCGCGGATCATTGGCCATTTTAAAGGCCGGTCCGCTCATTTCATTATGTTTAAGAAGATCAGCCAGCTTTGCTTCCGCATCAACGCTCATGGTCCGGAATTTGAACAATTCAAACGTCCGGCCATTAAGAGAGCAACGCTTTTGTCTAAAAAAAACCGGCCCCGGAGAGGTGAATTTGACCACAAGGGCCACGCCAAAAAAGACCGGCGATAAAACAACCATTCCGATCCCCGCGGCGACAATATCAAAAAGCCTTTTCACAAAAAGCTGACCGACCTTGTCCGGCGTCGATTCAAAAGAAATCATGGGAATACCCATAAAATTTTCATCGCGGGCGAACGTAAAACGGGTCTTAAAAAGATCGACGGCGATACTCACGGTGACTCCCAGAGTTTCGCAATAAAGGACAGCGTTTTCAATATAGGAAAGCCAGCCGCGCGGTACGACAAAGATAACGCGGTCAATGGGGTTTGAACGTAACAGCGCGGGTAAATCGGCGAGTCCGCCCAACACCGTATGGCCAAGGATTTGCTGGCCATGAATGGCATCATCGTCATCAATCAATCCGATGATGCGCAAACCGAGTTCTTGGTGCTCATCTATTTCCGCAATGAGCTGACGGGCGCGTTGCCCGGTTCCCACGATCAAGACATTGCGAAAATTAAAACCTTTGCGGCGCAACCGGCGAAAAACGCTGATGATCACCATTTTTTCAAACGCCAATAAAGCGGCGCCTAAAACAAACGCGCTGGCCATCAAAAACCGGCTGATATAGGTGAGTTTGCAAAGATAAGAAATATTGCCCAAAATAATGAAACCCACAATCCCGGCGGTAAAAATAATTCCCAAAACTTCCTTGAGCGATTTCATCCGGAAAGATTCGTACATGCCCAGATAGATCAAAAGGCCTGACCAGGTCATGACCAAAACCGGCAAAAGCCACAAATAATAAACCGGCGGGTACATCAGCCGCGAATGATTGATAAAGACATAGGCCGTGACGGCCGCCGTGCTCACCACAATAGCATCGCCGATCATCATAAGCCGCGCAAAAAATTGAGAATGTTTTCTTAGCATGTCAAAACTTAAACTTTGCGTTGGCGCCGAAGAAATTTCGCTCAAACGAACGTGTCCCGTCGGTGGAACCGGTTTTTGAAAAACTGTAATCTAATCCAACATCCATTTTTTGTGAAACGGCGTAACTGACGCCCAATCCGAGACCCGATAATTTGTCCTCAATGTGAGTCTCCCGATATTCTCCCCGCCCATAAAAGGCTGAGCCGTTTAAAGCGGTCCGTTGCGTAACCTCCCGTGCCAAAGACGCGCTGACCTGATAGGAATCAAATAAATTCTTTGAATACGTCGAAGTGCTCAATCCCTTTCGGTAGGTTAGGGCCGCGTGAGTGGCTTCGTCGATGTCATTAAGCAAACTCATTTCATACCGTGCTTGCTGGGAACGGCCGCTTATTTCACTGTCAATAAAATCCTCGCCTACTTTCACAACCCATTCCAACTGTTTCGTAAAATGATGTCCATAATCCACAATCAGAGAATTGATGATAATATCCTTTCCGGACGAATAACTCCGCAAGGCATATTCATAACTTAATCCCGCGCGGTTAGTATCGTCAAAATCGTATTCCACGCGGCTGCTCATCATGTTCAAATCCGAATCATCGATGCCGGCACGGGAGTGGCCGGTAAATTCATTATGGTAGGACAACTGACCCAGCGCATGACTACTGATATCAACCTCACCTCCTACTTTAAATCTATTGCGGTCGGTGCGGTAGCGGCCGCTGTTGCGGCCGAAAGCGTCATCAAAACTCCGCGGCTCTTCCGTACTTTCAAAGCTTTCCGAAGCATTAAGCCTTAGCCGTTCCGACACTTCAAAGAGATCCTTGGCGCGAAACAAAACCGCGCTATTATTAAACGACTGGTTATGAAAATAAAAGTTTTGCGACACATCCGCCTGCATTAAAAAATTATTGCGGCTTTTTTCACTTTTAAAATCCAGCCCCACTAAAATAGTCTGCAGAAAATCCGCAATCGCATGAGAATGAGCAAACGTGATATTGTCATCGTAGCTCGTTGCCATCTGGCCGCGCAGGGTAAAATTTCTGCCTTCCGCTAACGCGATGCCCGGCATAATTATTCGGGAGGCCATTATCAAAGTAACGAAAAGAAAGAACCTTATATTGTCAATCATCTTCACTTTTGTACAACCAAAACCTTATTTTAGGAAGTCGCCTTAAAAACAAAAGAGTAAGTCCACATGAGTTATCACACATAAGGTTAAGTTCGCATTAAAAATCGGTACTGGTAGACGATTCCGGTGCTAATTTGTAATTTTTTTTAACATAAAACAACCAGTTGTAAATTTTAGGGAGTTGAACATCGGCTAATTGTAAAGGCGATTTGTTTTTACGCCAGCCGAATTCAGACTCCTTAAGC
>JANPFV010000057.1:0-7311 GCA_031423615.1 Candidatus Omnitrophota bacterium | reverse complement strand
TCGTTAATATCTTTATAATGCTGCATGAAAGTTGTAGATTCATCTGGCCCTCCGTGGTTTTTGATCCTCGCAGATCTTATTATCCACGTGAGGGCTTCTTTTTTAACCTTTTATTCAGAAAAAATGTCTAAAGTCGAGTATAATAAACCCCGTGCCTAAGCAAATACCACACATTTCAATTATCGGCGACGGAGGCTGGGGGACAACCTTAGCCATTTACCTCGCTAAAAAATCATACCCTGTGAAACTCTGGGGCGCTTTTCCCGAATATGTCCAACAGGTCAAAAAAAGCCGGGTCAACCGCAAATTTCTTCCCGGTGTCGAAATTCCCAGTACCGTCGATATAACAAGCGACTTGGGCTTAGCAATCAACGAAAGCGAAATCATCGTTTTAGCCGTGCCTTCACAATTCTTACGCCCCGTTTTGAAAAAAATTAAAAAATACAAACTCACCAACAAAATTATTCTCAGCGTCATCAAAGGCATTGAAACATCCACCTTGATGCGCGTATCCGAAGTGATTGAGGATGTCGTAGGAAAGATCACCTTCGCTGTTCTTTCCGGGCCGACCATTGCCGGGGAGGTCGTCAAAGGCATTCCCACGACCGCAGTTGTAGCCAGTCAGTCCCGCCGGGTCGCCCAAGATCTGCAGGAGATCTTTAACTCGGACACATTCAAAATTTATACCAACAGCGACGTTATCGGTGTCGAAATCGGCGGAAGCTTAAAGAATGTCATCGCGATCGCCTGCGGCGTTTGCGATGGTCTGGGTTACGGGACGAACACCAAGGCCGCCATTGTGACCCGAGGACTCGCGGAAATTTCCCATTTAGGAAAAGCTCTCGGCGCCCGACCGCTGACCTTTAGCGGCTTGTCCGGTTTGGGCGATTTAATCACAACATGTTTTAGCCCTCACAGCCGTAACCGCACCGTAGGGGAGCATCTGGGGAAGGGAAAACCGATTGCCAGTATTCTCGAATCGACCCATACCGTTGCCGAAGGTGTCGAGACGGCCAAGGCCGCCTATCGTTTAGGCGTAAAACATAATATTCCCATGCCTCTGATTACCGAAATTTACAACATCCTTTTTAAAAATAAATCTCCCCAAACCGCGGTCACTGATTTGATGCATCGCAAAACCAAGTCGGAATAGCTTTGGCAAGCTTTCAGTCTCCTATGAACTGCAGCTTGACAGCGGTTCATTTATATCGTATTATTGGTTACAGTAACGGGGGTTACGATAATGAAGTTTTATAATCGCGAAAGCGAACTCGCTGAACTTAACAAATTGCTTGGACAGGCAAAACGAAGTGCCCGTATGACCGTTTTAACCGGCCGCAGGCGCGTCGGGAAAACCTTGCTTTCGCTGGAACTTGTCGCGCACGCCAAAGAGCAAAAATATATCTATTTTTTTGTGGCTAAAAAATCAGAAGCCCTGCTTTGTGAAGAATATCTTCAAGAAATCAAACAATTATTCCCCGATCATCCCGTTGCAGGAGAAATCCGCTTATTCAAAGATATTTTTCACCTTCTATTGCAAATAGCGCAAAAAGAGCACTTTACGCTCATCGTGGATGAATTTCAGGAATTTTATAACATTAATCCAGCGGTTTATTCGGAGATACAGAAGCTCTGGGATTTAAATAAAGATCGTTGCCGGCTCAATGTCATTTTTATCGGATCGGTCTATTCTTTAATGCATAAAATATTCCAGAACTCGAAAGAGTCCTTATTTAACCGCACCGACCGGATATTGTCGATTAAGCCTTTTTCGGTCAAAACAATGAGTGGAATTCTTCATGACTATAAGATTAACGATTCAAAAACTCTCTTCAATTATTTTGTTTTTACCGGCGGGCTGCCAAAATATATTGATTTGCTGGTCGAGAACAAGGCCTTTTCCTTAAATGCCATTCTTGAGTTTATGATTGAAAGCAATTCGCCTTTTATTAATGAGGGCAGAAATTTATTGATTGAAGAATTTGGCAAAGAGTATGGGACGTATTTTTCGATTCTTGAACTCATTTCTACCGGAAAGACGGCCCGCACAGAAATTGAATCGATCCTAGAATCTAATGTGGGTGGGTACCTTGACCGCCTAGAGAGAGATTACGCGATTATCACGAAATATAAACCCATCAACGCCAAACCCAACTCAAGATCCCAAAAGTACAGTATTGTTGATAATTTCTTGAACTTTTGGTTTCATTTTATATATCGCAATCGTTCGGCGATTGAAACCGGAAATTTTGAGTATGTTAAAGAAGTCATTAAGCGGGATTACTCAACTTACTGCGGAAAATTATTAGAGTATTTTTACCATGATCTGTTCGCTGAGAGCAACAAATATAATCTGATCGGTTGTTACTGGGAAAATGGGAATGTCAATGAAATTGACTTAGTGGCCATGAATGATATGAAAAAGGAAGTACTAGTCGCTGAAATCAAATTAAATAAGAGGAAAATAAATCTTAATGAGCTGAAAGAAAAAGCAAAGCGTCTGGTTGCCGATTATCCGAAATACAAATTTCAATGGTTAAGTTTAAGTCTTGATGACATAGAGAAGTTTTTATAATTACCCCGATTTAAAATCTCAGCGTGGCTCTGAAATTACAAAATTTTCAAACAGATTCTAACAATGTACTCAGAATCAGCACAAAATATATATTGTTTGATAAAAGATTTTTCTTAATTTTTCTTAATTTTCTTGCCAGCCCGCTAAAAAATGGTATTATTTAGCTCTATAAGTCCTATCTTAAAAATACGCTCTGTATTGAGCCAAGCATCCCAAGATTTAGTACTACTTAAGGCTTGGTGAAATCCCATGAATTCCTTCACTGGACGCTCTTAATTAAATTTTCCTTTAAAAAATTTACATTATTTCAATTGTCAAAAAGGACGCTTTTTGAACCCTTTCTGCCGTAAATACATACTATTTTACCGAAAATTGATCAGCGCCGTTTTGGTGGTGACCTTCGGACTATCGATGGTCGTTTCGCCATCGGGTGCACAGCTTTTACCCAACCTTCCAGCTCCAGGACAGATGATCTGGCTTACCTCTGGCTTTCAACCACCTGTATTACGCGGGATGACTGTCCATCCTGAAAATCCATTCCTTTTTGATTTTATCGTCAGCCGTGGGGATGTCCGCATCTCACAGGACGATCTCAAAAAACAAAGCACTAAATTAGTCAAATATTTTCTCACCGCGCTCACTGTCCCCGACGATGAATCCTGGGTCAACCTTTCTCCTTACGAAAAGGACCGCATCATTCCCGCCTCCCTCGGCCAAACCGAAATGGGTCAGCAAATGCTGGAACAGGATTATATTTTAAAACAGTTGTCCTCGTCATTAACAAACCCTGATAAAGAGCTTGGCCAAAAATTTTGGGATGAAGTGAAACGCCGCAGTGAAAAACAGTTCGGAACAACCCACATCCCGATGAGCACCTTTAACAAAGTGTGGATTGTTCCCGACGGAGCGCATGTCGTGGAAAAGGATGGCTTCGCTTACATTATGCAAAGCCGTTTAAGAGTGATGCTGGATGAAGATTATCAAGCCCTCGCCAGCCAACAAGCTGACGGGCAGATGGCTTCGCGCGGAGCGCTCAGCACTCCTTTGGACATTGCGTTTTCAGTCGCCGGAGCTCCCGCGACGGCGCAACAAAACAATCAACTATCCTCTCAGGTTTTTCGTGAAATCATTTTGCCGCAGTTGGAAAAAGAAGTAAACGAAGGCAAAAACTTTGCCTCCACACGTCAAGTTTATCAATCCGTTATTTTAGCGGCCTGGTACAAACAAACTCTGAAAGAAAGTTTATTGGGCAAATTGTACATCGACAAAGCAAAAATGGAAGGGGTCAATACCGCTGACAAAGATTTTAAAGAAAAAATTTATGCACAGTATTTAGAAGCGTTTAAAAAGGGTGTCTACAACATAATTAAAGAAGAACCCGCTTCCGGGACCGAGGAACTCATCCCGCGGAAATATTTTTCCGGTGGGGAATTCATGAAAGCGAAAATCACAGTTGGCCGCGGACGTTTGGAAGTGAGTCGTGCCGCGCAAAGAATGAAAGAGGACGTTGGCAGGGGAGACAACAGCAAATTGGAGGTCAAGCTTGCCGAGACCGCTCAAGAGGCAGTCATGGCTTCCAGCACCATTATTGAGACAACGACAGTGGGTAATGATTCGATCAGCCGAATCTTAGCGCTACCCCAGGCCGAGCAACGCATGAAAGCTTATATGAGATTAAAAATGGCGCTCAGGGAAATGGACTATGACCATTGGGACACCGTGGATGTGGACCACCTTTTACAAAACGATAATTTTAATGAAACTTTGGAAAGCATTATTCTTTTGGCTGCGGAGATGGCCAAACAAAAAAACTTTTTCGGCCCCACTTTTTCCCCCCGGAACCTTGTTACGGGATATAACAATATCATCGACTATCTCATAGAGCATGAGAATCCTGAAGGACTGGCAGATGTGTATAGAGATTTTGTTTCCGAAACATACAAAGTAGGAAATCTGCGACTTGTAGCGGCCCTGGCCTCATTTCTTATCGTAAATCACAACTCACCGCAAGCAAAAGAGGTGATCAGTACTGCGACGCAAAATGTCGCTGCCAAAGGGTCATTTCTTGATTTAATCAGACTCATTGAAAACCTCCCTAGCGGAGGAAACGTATACGCTTACTTGGGACAAGACCGAGCCAATATGGCCAAAATCAATGCCTTTTTAGATTTGCTTGAAAATCAAAATCCAGCAAACCGGCAAGAAATGCTACTGCATATTGTCCCGTTCGCATCTTACCAAAATTTCGATGACACATTGAATAAATTATCAATTGTTATCAAGGCCATAAATAGAAAATTTGGCAAAAATGCATCTGCCCCACACTATGCTCTCGTATTAGGTTTATCCACCGTATCCAACCCCCTTTCCGTCTTGGATTTGCTGGCCCAGCCAGGCATTGCAGAACAAAGCGCTGAACTTGCCGAACGGATAAGCGAAAGGGGAACTCCTCATTACAATTATCATCTTTTGGTGGTAAGAGCGCTTGACAGAAACTCCGCTGCAGGAGCAAATCTCATAGAAACATTGATAAGCCTTAACGAAGCATGGTACAGCAAATGGGGTATGCAAAAGAAACATTATGTCCTCAATAAAATTCTTACGTTGCAGGAACCATTGACGGCAGCCCTACAAATTTTAAATGAGTTGCGCCAAGCTGACACACCGTTAACACTCGAAAGCATTGCCGCGACCCTGTCAGACTTACCCGTTGCAAATCCCCCCGCGCCAGCAAAAGCAAACCCTCAAAAAGAACTAGTACGATCTGCCGCTAAAGAAGTCCCGCAAAGCTTGGGCCAAGACATTATCAATGCTTTGATGGAAGCTAACGTTTCTCCAGACAAAATTTTTGCTATCGCCCAAGAACTCTACACGAAAAAAACTACACTTCAAACAACGATTTCCAAACATATTCGATCTAAAAGCGCCATACACCTTTTACAAACTCGTTATGAACATGCCAGTTTTACTCCATTCGTTCTGGCCATGCTTTTTACGGAAGACATCGAAACCGTCATCAATCAATGGGATTATTTTTCACGATACGCGCATGTAAACACTGGGCTTGTTAATACAATCGCGGGGTCAAGCAATCCAACGGCATTGCTCGATTTATTGGCCCTTTTTCAATCCATTCTCTTACAAGGAGAAGGATCTTATGCAGATAATTTTTCTAAGTTGGTGAAAAATTTTGCTGCATCAGAGAATTTACCGCAAAAAGTCACAGAGTATAAAAAACTCTTACTCCTGTTAAATCCCATAAACTTTCGTAATTTTTCCGTTTTCCAATTTATGATGGATCTGACTGAGCCCCCACGTCAGAGCCGCGTTAATATTTATTCCGTATTGGTTGAAAGTTTATTTATAGCCAAAGAATACCTCCCCGACGACGTCCAACCACCGGTTTTAAGAAAATTATCAATAGCTATCATTAATAAATTTGCCGCTATGCCCGACAAGAACAGACAGAAACTAGCTAAACAATTTTTAACTGCAATCGACAATCTGCCGCTGGTCCTTAACGCTATTGTTCAAAGCAATATCCCACTTGACAAAATCGAGGAGCTTAGAAAAGCCCTTCCGTTTAATAATGCATTGACCAGAGTGATCCGCATGTTAGGGGAAAAGTCCACTGAGCTCGGCGGCTATAGCGATGTCGTTAAATTTATCCAAGTCGATGGGATGTTCGAGAATTTTTGGAAGATCGTTATGGAGGTAGTAAAAAGCAAAGGCCGTCAGGCGCCGCAAGAAATATTTATCTTACTGGATATCCTCCGTGACCACATGAAAAATAAGTCCTTACAGGGTTGGGGCACGAGAGAATGGCAATTATTCCATGATGATATCCTGGCTTATTATCGCTCGGGAATTCCGACACTCACACCGGTGTTTTTCAAATATTTCCGCAAATATCAAGACGACCCACAAAAAATTTCGGCCTTGGTCAGAGATATCGATGACCAATTTCCTCAGACAGTGGCTTGGGGACAATTCAAAGGGTTCACTGCTGATTTTAAAAAGAAATACGGCCTCTCGACGATAGATGAGTTGGCCCTGGTCGGGCGCTTTATTCCAATAGCCAATTTGTCCGGGATTGATTATCAAGATGTTTACGAGGCCATCAAAAAAGAATTAGAAAACAAAGGTGATGGCCAATACGCAGCGGAAATTGACGATTCGCTACGGCAGTTATTTCTCCTTAATGCCACCGATGGAGCGCAAGTCGTATATAGTGAAAATGCCCAAAAGAAAGAGGAGATGACGCAAAGGCTAATTCAATTGTCCGGTGAAATCCCATTAACCGACTTCACCCACGAAACATTATTGCAATATGTGTTGGGTCTTTTGATTAGAGCGTCGGGAGTCCAGACAAAACTTTATTCCACTAAACCCGAGGAAGGTTCTAACGAAAGAGAATTTTTTGCTGTCTGGGAAAGTTTGCTGACAGATACTTATACGGATCATGAACAACGTTTACTCGCGGAAATAACAACAACGGCGGCTGCTCTAACCGACAAGCAGTTAGACGATTTATTGGCCAGAGTCAATTTTAAAGATCCTCGTGATGTGGCTAAACTCGTGACTGCATCCGGAAGTAGGTACTGGTAGACGATTCCGGTGCTAATTTGTAATTTTTTTTAACATAAAACAACCAGTTGTAAATTTTAGGGAGTTGAACATCGGCTAATTGTAAAGGCGATTTGTTTTTACGCCAGCCGAATTCAGACTCCTTAAGC
>JANPFV010000056.1:0-8132 GCA_031423615.1 Candidatus Omnitrophota bacterium | reverse complement strand
GCTTAAGGAGTCTGAATTCGGCTGGCGTAAAAACAAATCGCCTTTACAATTAGCCGATGTTCAACTCCCTAAAATTTACAACTGGTTGTTTTATGTTAAAAAAAATTACAAATTAGCACCGGAATCGTCTACCAGTACCTATTTTTTTTCCGGCTTATTGATCCTTAATGATCTAGCCCTGACTGTAGGGTTGATCTTCTTTACCACCGCTATTTTGGCAGTAAATCCCGACATAAAAAATTATATTTTAGATATTAAAATTGGTTTACTGGGGGCTGTCTGTATCGGCCTTAAATGGGGCGGGCTGATTGTTTTTCCTCTTTTGATTGTCGCCTATTTATTGAAAAAAACTTTCCCAAAAGCAGGTATTCCACTCGTGATAATGCTGGCTTTTTTGACCTTTTTATTTTGGATTAACTTTAAAATCACCGGAAAAATAATGTCTCCTTTTTCATACGACACTTTTGCCCACGGAGTCTATTACAAGAAATCGCCCCTCATGTCCATAACGGATTTAAAAGGAGTTTTCTTCACGCCGCTCTTAATCCCCTTTTTTGCTTTGGGCATTATTTTACCGGCGTTTAGCAAACGAAAAGAGGACATGATTCTTTTATTTACTTTTTATATTTTACTATTAGCCATTTCTTTATGCGCGGAAAAAACCCTGCGCTATACATTATTGATAACGCCATTTTGTCTTCTGTTGACTGGAAGGGGTCTACAATTTTTTATCCATTTTATTTTTAAAAATAAATGCATCCTTTTACGAAAGATAAACCTGGGTATCATTTTGGGTTTACTGGTTTTCGCTGCGCAAATATTACCTTTTCAACTTTATAAACTTTACGACCTCGCGCAATCTTTTACCGGACTAAAAGAAGCGAGTCATTGGATCAAACGCCACGTCGATTCAAACACCATGATCCTAGCCTCATCTGTTCGCCAAGTCCAATATTACAGCGGAATTAAACAAGCCGAATTTGGAGGACCACTTTATTATTTTTCTCCCCGCCTGGATGATTTTCTAAAAATTGTGACCCAAAATCACGGCCCCATTTTTCTGGTTCTGGATTCGTGGGAGCCCCGCCAACCTCTTTTTTTAAATAATCCCAAAACATCTGAATTTCTTAAAAAACTCGGTTTTCATGAAGAAAGGCGCTGGGGCCCGTATAAAGATTTATCCGGCATCCCCCGTTATGTGGTCGTATTTTCCCGTCCGGGCTTTAAACAAAATAAAGAGGTGGCCCCAAATGAAAAATAATAAAATTAATCATTCCATCCGGGACTTTCTTGGCCGGCCGATGCAGGATTTGCGCATTTCCGTGATTGATCGTTGCAACTTTCGCTGCACATACTGCATGCCGGAAGAAAATTATGGACAGCATTATTCTTTTTTGCAAAAAAAGGATTGGCTTACCTTCGGTGAAATTGTAAGATTGGTCAAACTTTTTGTCCAACTGGGCGTCAGCAAGGTCCGTTTGACCGGAGGAGAACCGCTTCTGCGGCCTGACTTAGACCAGCTGGTTAAACAGTTGTCCCAGCTTTCCCTCATCCAGGATATGGCTTTAACGACCAATGGTTCCTTTTTGGCAGGGCAAGCTCAGGAACTTCGTGATGCGGGACTTTCACGCCTAACCGTGAGTCTAGACACCTTGGATGAAAAAATTTTTCAACATATGAATGGTAACCGCGGAACCGTCCGACAGGTTTTAGAAGGCCTTCAAAAAGCAAAAGACGCAGGATTTCAAAACATTAAAATCAATGCGGTCATTCAAAAGGACGTCAATGATAGCACGGTGTTGGATCTCGTCGAATATTCCCGGCAATCCGGACATATTCTACGTTTTATCGAATACATGGATGTGGGAAATTGCAATCATTGGGAATCCAGTGCCGTGGTAAGAAGCACCGATCTTTGGGCCCAAATCGCCAAGCGTTACCCTTTGACCGCCATTGAACCCCATTATTTTGGCGAAGTCGCCGCGCGTTATCGCTTCGATGATGGGAAAGGAGAAATTGGTTTTATTTCCTCAGTCAGCCAGCCTTTTTGCGGAACATGCACGCGTCTACGTTTATCAACCGACGGAAAACTCTATACATGCCTTTTTGCCGCAGATGGAACGGACATCGCGACACCTTTGAGAAACGGCGCGACCGACGAGGAATTAGTTGAGCTTATTTCCCGCGTTTGGCAAAAACGAACCGACAAATATTCTGAAAATCGCTATCTTCTGCAATCAAGTAAAGGACCGAAACCCAAGGTGGAAATGTTTCAAATCGGCGGATAAACATGCGACAAAAATTATAAAAAGGGCAATTAAAACCTAAGTCTCATACCTCGTTCTAACCTGAACCGTCCTCTTATTTAAAAAGCCGAAAGCATAAATTAAAAATACTTCCCACAAAAATTTTTCTGGCGCTATAATAGGGCGTTGTTAGGAAATATTTATTAACTACAAAGGGGAGAGAGTTATGATGAAGAACATTTTTGCATTAACCGCGATGTGTGTCTTGTTGGGGGCAGGACTCGCAAATGCGGACGCCAAACCGATCCAGTTGGCTTTGACCGAGGATATTCAATTATTCCCGGCCAGTGATTCCATCAAAGGTCTACGTCTCAACATTTACGGTGTCAACGATAACGTCATGGGCTTAAGCTTAGGACTTATCAACAAATCAACCGGCAATACCAGCGGGGCAGAGTTGGGTTTGGTTGATATTACCGAGGGTGATTTTCATGGTTGGCAAGTCGGAGCCCTCTTTGCAGAAACCAAGGGTCGATTTATCGGCTGGCAGGGCGGGATCGTAGCAAAAGCCGGTCATGATTTTACCGGTTTACAAACTGCGGCTGTTAATCAGGTTGAAGGTAATTTCAAAGGTGTCCAACCCGGTTTAGTATCGATAACCAAAGGTGATCATTCCGGCTGGCAGGGTGGTATCGTGACCTGGACCGAAGGAAATTTTGTTGGTCTTCAATCCGGCGGTGTCAACATCGTCAAAGGGGATACGACCGGTCTACAAATCGGGGTTTTTAATAAAACCGATAAGCTCATGCACGGCGTGCAATTGGGCGTTGCCAATTGTACCGGTGAAACCAAGGGTTTGCAGTTGGGTCTGGTTAACCACAGCAAGCATCTTAACGGCGGTTTACAAATCGGCTTAGCCAACATCAATGAAAACAAAGAACCCTTCGGGTTCTTACCGATCGTGAATTGGTCGTTCTAATTTAGTATTACAGCATCAACAAAAAAGCCCATCATATCGTGATGGGCTTTTTCTTTTGTCAGAAATTTTTTTACCAGATCAATGCTTTTTGGCTTTCCTCGATACCGGGAAGTTGACCGACAAACCGTACT
The DNA here is from genome assembly GCA_031423615.1 of Candidatus Omnitrophota bacterium. Classification (GTDB taxonomy): domain Bacteria; phylum Omnitrophota; class Gorgyraeia; order Zapsychrales; family JANLHA01; genus JADLGJ01. Next base: position 4,776 of record JANPFV010000056.1, on the reverse strand, counting down.
TCGCGAACTAAATCTAAATCAAAGGCCTCTTTGGCCAAGGCGGCCATTTTTTGCGACAAATCATAAACATCCTGCGCCCGGCATCCTGCGCCTTTGACAATAATATTAGCATGCTTCTCAAAGATGTGCGCACCCCCCGCCGACAAATTCTTCCCACCCGCTTGCTCCAGAAACCAACCCGTCGCTTGACGGCGCTGCGCTTTTGATGTCGGCTCAATATTTCGAAAAAAACTTCCCGCACATGGATAGGTCCTTAAATCCGGATGTTTTTCATAACGAATTTTTAAAAGCTCGGCGCGCTCCTTAAGAAGGGCCCACGAATCACCTGGCTTAACCTCAAAAACTGCGGACATGACAATATCTCCAGTTTCCTTCAACCGGGAATGGCGATAAGCAAAGCCTAATTCTTCAGCTTTCATTTCGCGCTGTTGTCCCGACGAAGAAAGCAGGGTGACTTTTTTAAGAACATCTCCAACCTGTTGGCCGAAAGCGCCGGCGTTCCCCACAACGGCGCCACCGACCGTACCCGGAATTCCGCTGGTATAATTCAAACCTTCCAAGCCCTGCTCTGCGGCATATAAAGCCAAATGATCCAGCATGGTACTTCCCGATACAATGATTTCATGAGCAGTAGAGGAAATAAGCGGTTCCCGGCTGACATAACGGACAACCGCACATTCAATTCCATCATCGGAAATAACCAGATTTGATCCTCCACCTATGAGAATAAATGGCATCCTATCATTCACGAGAAACCGGACGGTGGATTCCAATTGCTCGGGAGTCGCGCAAGAAAAGAAATAAGGACAAGGCCCCCCCAACTGAAAAGTTGTCCATTTCCAAAGTTGAGTACTTTCTTCGATAATGACACCAAGAGATTTTAAAGCGGTAAAATCTTTCATGCCTAATTCCTTTTCCACGCCGTTAAATAACGCTGCACGGTTTTAACCCTCTGATTAACACTTTGGGCCTTATTCCTACCTTGAACAGGTAATTTCTCAATCTACCTTACCTTTTGCAAGTCGGTCCGATATCGTCCTGCGGGACATTGACCCAATGCGAATGTCCATCGGTAAAGATCTCCTTCTTCCAAATGGGAAGACGCTTTTTCAGTTCATCAATAATATAGCGGCAAGCCTTAAAGGCCTCATCCCGATGAGGGGCGCTGACACCCACCCAGACACTCATTTCTCCGACGGATAATAAGCCGGTGCGGTGAAAACAAATAGCGCGAATCTTACCAAACTGCTCTTGTGCTTCTTTAATAATTTTTGCGGCTTCACTCTCGCAAAGCGGGACCAACGCTTGGTATTCCAAAGCCTTGACCGGCCGGTCCTGATGATGGTCACGGACCCATCCGGCAAAACTGACAAAAGCCCCATCCGAAAAAGTACGGAGCTCTTGGACGTAAGCCATAACATCCAACGGTTCAGGACTCAATTTAAACATAGGGAGGGATCAGTATGTAACTTTGACAATACCGGTTTTGACAACGCACTGGCAACCCAAACGGTGCTTCTGGTCCATACCAAGATCTTTTTCTTCCTGATTAAGATCAGCCAAATTCTGCGCCCCTTCCAGGATTTCAATCTGGCATGTGGCACAAACACCCGAGTTACAGCTGAAAGGAATACCGGCTTTTTCACAGGCCTCAGCCATCGGCGCACCGTCGGGAACTTCATATTCTATATTGTCGATAAATAATTTTGCCATTTTTAAATTGCCGGAAGAGGGAAAACAATGTTTTTTTCCGGATTGTCAAAAAAATGTACACTGGCAGAAGGAAAACTTTTCTTAATTCTTTCGACCAGCTCATCGACAATCCATCGAGGGACCGAGGCCCCAGAACTGATGCCGACCTTTTTTTTGCCGGCCAGTTTGGTCACATCAAATTCCTCAGCCCGGTCAATGATATAACTTTCCACACCCTGATTAGCACCAGTTTCCCGCAGACGATTACTGTTGGAGCTGTTGGGTGAACCACAAATAATAATAATATCGCATGTTTTGGCCAAATCCTTCACCGCGTCTTGGCGGTTCTGGGTCGCATAACAAATGTCCGCGCGAGGAGGAGCAATCAAATGCGGAAATTTGGCCTTTAATTTATTGATAATGCCAGCCGTTTCATCGACGGAAAGTGTCGTCTGGGTCAAATAAGCAACGTCTTTATCAGGAGAAATATCTAAGCCCTCGACATCCTGCTCCGTTTCGATAATGTGTAAAAGATCCTGATCCACATACCCGGCGGTCCCGGTCAGTTCCTGATGACCTTTGTGGCCGATGAGGACAATCTCATGCTTTTTTTCAGAAAACTTGATCGCTTCCTTATGAACCTTAGTCACAAGCGGGCATGTGGCGTCGACAAACTGCAAGCCCCGCGTCTGGGCGTCCTCAATGACCCGGGGAGGAATACCGTGCGCACTGAAAATGATCCTAGAACCCGAAGGGACTTCATCGAGAGATTCAACAAAAACAACACCCCGCTTTTTAAAATCAGCGACGACATAGGTATTATGGACAATCTCATGATAAACATAGAGGGGGGCTCCGTATTTTTCCAGTGCCTTTTCTACGATCTCGACCGCACTGGCCACACCGGCGCAAAAACCTTGAGTCCTGGCTAAAAATATTTCCACTTTTTTATATCCTTATTGGTATAATATCAGCTTAAATGTTTGACAATTATAACATTCGCCTTTGAATTTGAAAACGATTTTTCCGAAAGGTATTAAAGTTTGAGCGCCCGACTGGGCCCTTTTTTTATCCTATGAAACTCACAAACCGCCGAAAAACCCCTACCGTCACGGTGGACAACGTCAAATTGGGCAGCGACTATCCCGTCGTAATCCAAAGCATGACGGATACATCCACCGCCGACATCCAGGCCACCTTTAATCAAACCGTGGAATTAATTAAAGCCGGATCAGAACTGGTCCGCTGGACCGTCAATGATGAGAAAGCGGCGGCCGCTGTTCCGCAAACCATCAAACGACTGCGCGATGAAGGATATAACACACCGATTGTCGGCGATTTCCATTTCAATGGCCACCGGCTTTTAGCAAAATTTCCCGCAGCCGCCCAGGCCCTCGCTAAATACCGTATCAATCCTGGCAATGTCGGTAAAGGAATTTTGCATGATGATAATTTTGCCACCATTGTAAAAATTGCCATTGAACACGACAAGGCCATCCGCATCGGCGTGAACTGGGGTTCGCTTGACCAGGAACTTCTAACGCAAATGATGGATCAAAATGCCCGCCTTGCAGAACCCCAGGAAGCTAAAGTCGTCACCTACGAAGCGATGATCGCCAGTGCGCTCAACAGTGCCGAGTATGCCCTTAAGTTAGGCATTAAAAAAGAAAAAATTATTTTAAGCGTCAAAATGTCGATCTTACAAGACATGGTCAGCGTGTATTCAAAACTGGCAAAAAAATGCGATTATGTTTTGCATCTGGGATTGACCGAAGCCGGTGCGGACATGCAAGGAATAGCCTCAAGCAGTGCCGCCCTTGCCATTTTATTACAGCAAGGGATTGGGGACACAATTCGCGTTTCCTTAACGCCGCAGCCGAATGTCAGCCGCGCCCGCGAAGTGGAAGTGTGTAAAGCAATTTTGCAAGCCATGGGTCTGCGGTATTTCGCACCGAGTGTGACCAGCTGTCCGGGATGCGGAAGAACGAGCAGCAATTATTTTCAATTTCTGGCCAAAGATATTAATGAACATATCGTCAAGCAGATGCCCGTTTGGAAAAAGGATTTTCCCGGAGTCGAAAAATTAAAAATCGCCGTCATGGGATGTGTGGTCAATGGTCCGGGCGAAAGCCGGCATGCTCATATCGGGATCAGTTTGCCCGGCGCTTCCGAAAAACCGATCGCACCCGTTTATATCGATGGGAAAGAAGCAATGACGCTTAAGGGCGATAAAATCAAGGAAGAATTTATTGCCATCTTAGAAAATTATATTCAGGACCGTCTCGGCGGAAAATTGGACCCGGACACCTCTTTAGCGAAATCCCGCCCCGAAGAATAATCAAACCACAGCGGCGAGTGTTTGTTTGGCCTTCACCTGATTTAAAGTCTTGATATATCCCAACACTTCTTTGGCATGTTCGGCAGGTTTGACCTTTTCAAAAATATTGGCTATTTTTCCGTCTTTCCCAACAATAAATGTTGTCCGTAAAATCCCTAAATATTTTTTCCCGTACATGACTTTCTCGCCCCAAACGCCATACTGAAGGCTGACCTGTTTATCTTTGTCGCACAGCAGAAGAAACGGTAAATAGTATTTTGCGACAAATCGCTGATGAGAATAAAGATTATCAGGACTGATACCCAGGACCACCGTATCACATTCAAAGAGATCGTCCATGACATCTCTAAATCCGCAGGCTTCCTTAATGCAGCCCGACGTATCATCTTTGGGATAAAAATATAAAACCACATTTTTCCGGCCCAGATAATTTCGTAGAGAAACATCGCGGCCATTGCTGGCCACCAACTCGAAATCCGGTGCCGCGCACCCAATGTCCATTTTTTTCATAAATCCTCCTTAACGCAGTCAATGCCCCAGAAAAAAATTCAACCTATAACCTATCTACTCCGAATAACTAATTTTACTCGAAGCTATCCACCAACTTTCAATTGATTTTTAGCGTATCATCTCCTTAATACGAATTCCATAATTTCATATTGGGATCATAAATCGCTTTGACCAAAGCTTCCGGCGGCATATCGTCTTCCCGCGGCCAAGAGGTCATTTCCAATTTATTGCCATCC
>JANPFV010000055.1:0-65478 GCA_031423615.1 Candidatus Omnitrophota bacterium | reverse complement strand
GGCCGAGATTTTGCCTTATGACTTCTTTCAGATTCCGCCTCGCGACGGACACCCTTGCCTTTGGCTAACGGTTGGTGCTATCTCCTCCGTAACGGTCTTTCACCGTCTAGTTCACAGGCATGCCGCGCACACTAAAAAACCCCAATCGAATATAAATTCAATTGGGATTGCACCCTTTGTGTCTATGTTCCCAAGGTGTAAGTCTCTTCCCTCTGTCTTCGCAGAGAAAATTACTCTTGTGCCGGCAGGCGTCCTGACTTTTCTGATCTTTTTTAAAGCGTATCAGAATTCACAGTGGCGGGACCGCTCCCGACTTTCACGGGATTCTCCTCTCCCGCATCATCTGCAGGATCATCCATAGGATAAAAACCGGTACAATATGGTACAGAACGATTAAACAGGCTGCAAAATTCTGGCCCAGCGGGTCCTAACGACCCATTGAGCCGCCATTTCATAACTACCAAACAAAACCGCGCTATAAATAAGTGTGCTAACAAGAGTATCGCGGAAAAAAGGCAAAGCCGCCAGAAAACAGGCCTCTAATCCTAACAAATTTTTGGGATACATTGTGACCCAGGCTCCCAAATTCGTGATGAGAAAAAATAAAACCGCGGAAGAAAATGCGGCTAGCGAAATATTTTTAAAATTCTTTCGCGAGCGCAAATACATGCCCAACAAAGAAATCATAACTATGCTGCTCCAGGTAAAAAAAATGGTGTTATGCAAACCGATCAAAAGATCAGAAAGAATCATCAGGGCCAGCGGCATCAACACCGCCCGTCGGGAACTCAAATAAACCCCGCCAAACAAGGCCAGAGCCAAGACGGGTGTAAAATTGGGCATATGGATAACCAAGCGTGAGGCAATTCCTAAAATTAATAATGCGACAGCCAGCATTTCCTTATCTCCTGTAGGTTAACTTAAAAAAGTTTAACATAAAATTATTTTTTGTCGAACAAAAAATCTTCTAAAGTAAGGCTCATCTTACGGTATTTCTGCCTTGACCATATTGTCTTTATTCGTGGGGGTTAGCCATTGAATCAGCAGAATAAAAAACGCGGCGGTCGGAGGAACCACCACCGCCACCATGAGCAAAAGGACATTTAAAAATGCCAGGCCATTTTTTACCGCAAAACTCGTCGCGGCCGACCAATAAAAAAACATGCCCCAAATAGCCACGGGGATAAAAGCATAAAGAGCAAAACGCGGCATTTTAAAAGACAAGGCCAATAAAATCAGGATTCCATAAATCAAATGCGGAGAGGCATCCTTCCCCACCTCAGCGGCGGTCGGAGCGATTTCATCCGGCTTAACCAAAAAGTTCGGTTTGAGTATGGACACGGCATTTAAAAAAATTGATCCCATGAGAAAAATCAAAACATAAATTCTGGCCATATTGACCAGCCAGCCTAACTGCGCCGGGGGTTTAACCGGGACAGGAACGGAAACTGCGGAGGCCCCGGGCTTATCGTCGATAAGCGCCCGGTAATCTTGCGCAGTAAATTCTCTTTGATTTTCAAGGCATTGGATAAAATATTCCAAAACTTTTTTCGTGGGAGCCGGCGTCTCCCGGACTTTGTCGATATCAATTAAAAATTGAAAAATCTGTTCCGTCAATCGATCATTCTTGGCGATGGTTTCATAATCGCTGGACACCACAACAAAAAGAGCCCATTCATAAATCTCAGTCTGAGAAATTTCTCCGGTCAAAAAACCCACCAACTTAGTCAAGACCAATTTTCTTTCAACCGTCATGCCAATATCCTTGTCCCGGACTCTTAAAATTCTTAACGCCGAGCCGTACGGGATGGCCCATTAAAAAGCCGACAACACACCGTTTAACTGCTTCTCTAATTCCTTGACCTGGTCATCCTTTTCCCGCAAAATCTTTTCCACCATTTCGAGACGCTCCTGGGAGTCTTTAAGCCGCTCTTCCATAAGCGCATAGTCCTCAGGTTTGCCAGAGGAAATATCCTTGCTATTAAGCTGTTTCTTGACAGCCGCCAATTGTTCTTTGAGAGCCGCCATTTTCTGATCGCTGAGTTTGATGTCATAACGGCCCAAATAATCCATCTGCTCTCGCGCCCAAAGCAGTTTTTCCTTCAAGCGGCTAATCAGTTTGTCATGCCGCTGGATCCATTGCTGGTACATAAATTCTTCGCGATTTTTGGGAGGCGGAAGGTTCTTGGGATCGACGGTGACCAAAGGCTTGGCATCGGTCTTCATTTCCGACGGCAAATCTGTCAAGCGGCCGTCTAAATCCGCCATGGTCTTCTTTAAATCTTCATATTGCCTGAGCGTCACAGCATGCTGAGCATCGCTCTTCTTCAGTTTGTTCTCCGCAAAAAGGAGTTTCTCTTGCGCTTCATTCAGTTCCGCAATTTTTTTATTAAGGGCTTCTTTTAAAATCCGCAATTGCTCCTGGAGCTCCTCCTCATTATGGGCCTTTTCACTTTTATAATTACCGAATTCTTCTTCAATGGCCTGTAATTTCTTTTCATATTCCAGTTGTTTATCTTTGAAATCATATTGCTTGGAATGAACATCCACCTCCATCGCACTGATCCGCATTTGCAGGACTTTTAATTTTTCGCTCTGCCGTCGAAGCGCTTCCTTTTTTGTTTCTAAAGATTCTTTGGCCTCATCAAGATCATTCTCGAGGACTTCAACTTTTTGAGTTTGCTGCTCCGTGTTCTTTTCCAACTCTTTAATCGTTTTCTGGTCTTGTTGAGCCATTTCCACAACTTCGGTCAATTTCTTTTTTAAAACCGCATTCTCAGTTTTTACCGCTGTAACGGCTTTTTTAACAACGGGATCGGAAACCATCAGGGCTTCCAAATTTTCTGAAGAAAGGGGTTCTTTGCTTTCCGTTGGGATGACGGAATTGATTTCCGATGATGCCGAAGACTTAGTTTTCTTGACCCGGGGCGAAACTTTCCCTGAAGAATTCCTGACTGAGGTCAGCTGGCTTAATTTCGCAGCTTTCTTTTCGGCAAATTCCTGGTGTAATTCTTCTTCCTTTTGGGCAAGGTCCGCTTGGATACTGGCTACGACTTGCACTTCTTTTTCATCGGACATCATCGGTATTGCAGAGTTATCATCGGGCCCCGCTGTTTTTGTTGAAGACCGGGTAGGAACTTTTTCCGAAGATGGCGTAAAAGAAGCAGGCTTTCTTTTGGCTAAAGATTTTGCAACGTCATGAGAAGAAATCTGTTTCCGGTCTTTTTTTACGGGCGCAGAATCCTTTTCACTCTCACTGGGAATGACCATATCATCGGCGTCATAGGGATCGGACTTCACTTCTTCTTCCGCAGAATTCTTCACCGCTTCCTCAACTTGCTGCTCACTGACCACATCCCCGGCCTTGAATTGAATTTGCGTTTTTTTAGAAATTTTCGGGGCGCTTGAAAGATCTGTTATTTTCTTGGCTTTCTGGGTTTTGGCCGCCTCGGCGCGAAAGTCCCTTACCGCGGCCCGTTCTTTCATATCCGCTTTTTTATCAAAAACCTTTAAAGCCGCTTTTTCTTCTTTTGCAGTCTGAGTCTGGATTTTTTCAATGGCTTGGTTCTCCGCCCAGGAAATTTTCTCAACAACACCGTCGCCATCGAAATCTTTAAAAACAATTTTTTCTTTCGGCCCAATACCTTTGGCCTGATATTTTGCGTGAACCTGCTTTATTTTTTGGGCTTCCGCGTCGGAAAACTTTTGATGAAGACGATTCCGTTCGATTTGCGCCTGCGCATCGAGTCTTTTTATTAATGCGGCTTCTTGCGATTTCGCAGATCGCAAAAATTTGGCAGAGGGGACCCCCGATGAAGATTTGGCCGACGAAACCGGCTGAGCAGATTTGGTAGACGGAGCCTTCGGGGAAAATCGGGCAGACGAAACCGGCTGAAAGGATTTGGTAGACGAGGCCTCCGGGGAAGATTCAGTAAATTTGCAGGCATCAACTTCCGTAGATACGTCCCCCGCTGAAACATTTTCAGGTTGAAGCAGAGAATCATCCTTTGGAACCGAATTTTTTGCAGCCGCCTTTTTTACAACTTTTCTTTTTTCAGATTTACTTTTCTTGACAGTCCTTTTCTGAACTTTGTCCTTTTTAATTTTATTCGTTGGTGGTTTATTTCCGATATCCGTTCTATCACTTTCCGTATTTTTTAAATTTTCAATATTCTGTCGGTCCTTTGGGGCACGAATTTTCTTTAAAGCCACTCTTTCCTTCTCACTTGCTTCAACGCGCACAGCTTTTAAGGCCTCATTTTCTTCTTGTGCAATTTGCTCTTCAATGTCCCGAGGTGTTAAATTCTTCGCCGAATTTTCTGCTTCCGCATTCTGAATAGGGAGGTTAGCCTGACTTCTCGAAGATTCTTTAGAAAGTTGTCTTTGGCCAGATCGGCCTTCCAAAGATGGGGCCACGGGCAACTTAGTTTGTGCTTCGGGGGATTCTCCTTGCTCACGATCCGTGATTTTTTCTTGCCGACCACTGCGGCCGTAGCCGAGGATACGCAAATACATAATAGCTTCTTCATTGCTGGGATCAGCTAGAAGAGCTTTATTAAATTCCTCAACAGCAAGATCATAATCCTTTTCCTCAAAAGATTTTTTGCCACTCTCGACGTAAAAATTGGTGGCTAAATCAGCCTTGGCGTGAACGCTGATGGGGCAAACCAGAAAAAAAGACAGGGATCCCAGAAGGAAAAGTGTTTTTCTATTCATGATGTTTTGGATTATAACATCGATGAAATGCCACTGCAACAAAGGTTAAAATTATTTATACAAAGACAGCGAAGACTTTTTGTTGAAAATATTCCGGTTTGTTTCAATTTTTATAAAACGCTGCATTTTATAGCGGCCGAGGATTATCAGGATTTTTTCTATTGGAAAAATTCTGGTTTATGTTATAAATAGGCATATTTCAATGACTTTGTCTTCCCTAATATATATAGCCCTTATGACGACCAAGACTATTACCCCCATGCTAGCGCAGTACCAGAAGGTCAAAGCGCAATACCGCGACTGCATTCTTTTTTTTCGGCTGGGGGATTTTTATGAAATGTTCTATGAAGACGCCCACGTCGCCTGCAAAATCCTGGATTTGGTTTTAACCGCCCGCGGCCGCGGTACCGTCAATGAAACGCCCATGTGCGGCATCCCCTATCATGCGGCCGACAATTACATCAACCGCTTGATCAAATCAGGACACAAAGTCGCGATCTGCGAACAGGTCGAAGATCCGGCCCTTGCCGTCGGTATTGTGCGCCGGGACGTCATCCGGGTCATTTCTTCCGGAACGTATCTTGATGAGCATTCTTCTGATTCCCGCTATCTTTGCGCCTTAAGCCCCAACGGTCATACCATAGGCATCGCTTTCACCGACCCAGTCAGCGGCATAATCCAAACCAATCAGTTTGAAAATCCCCATAAAATCATCGAACTGCTCGCGCGGTTACCTATTTATGAATGTGTTTTCCCGTTGAGCGAAGAAAATAAAATCAAGGACATCTTAAAAAGCCCGCTTTTGAAAACAAGAACATTCACGCTCAGTCCCCAGGAAAGCTGGTCGTTTAACACCGATATTGCGATAAAAAATCTTTGCGAACATTTTGCCGTCTTAAATTTAGCCGGATTCGGACTCGACCATTTGGATATGGCGGTTGCCAGCAGCAGTGCCCTTTTGGAATATTTAAGAATCATGAACCGCCAGCCACTGCGCCACATCGACCGCATAAGTCTTTATACCGACGAGGAATTTGTCTATCTTTCACCCGCGGCCCATTATGGCCTGGAAATCGAAACATTTTTTAAGACCATCAATCATACGTTGACGGCCATGGGCAAAAGGCAGTTGCGATCATGGCTGGGTCATCCCTTGCGAAAAGTGCAATCCATTATGGAACGCCAACATGCCGTTTCACTTTTGCGGGAAAGCAGAGAAAATTTGCAAAACCTTCGCTCTTATCTTCACCCTTTGCCGGATTTAGAAAAATCCATATCCAAATTGAGTTCCGGCTATACCCAGGCCAAGGACTTGCTTTCCATCCGCAACAGCCTGGCCCTTTTACCCAAAATCAAAGAAACGGTGGCACCGTTTACCACCCAGAACCCGCTTTTTAACATCGCCGACATTCCGCATTTGCGAAAACTATTGGATGATGCGATCAATCCTGACATGCCTTTGGCCAACAATGAAGGCCAGGTGATCAAACGCGGTTTTAATGCCGACTTAGACGAGCTCAAAGACATTCAGAAGAATGGGCAAGAATGGCTGCGCCAATATCAGGCCAAAGAAATCAGCCGCAGTAAAATCAATTCCCTTAAGGTCGGGTTTAATAATATTTTCGGATATTATATTGAAGTCACCAAGGCCAATGCACATCTGGTGCCGCAGGATTTTGTCCGCAAGCAGACCTTGGTCAACGGCGAACGGTTCATTACCCAGGAACTGAAAGCCTACGAAGAAAAAATCCTTACCGCCGAGGATAAAATCCGCAAGATAGAAAACGAACTGATTGAACAATTGAAAAAAACCGTCCTTGACCACACATCCGTTCTGCATGCGTTTAGCCAAAGTGTGGCCACACTCGACGCTTTATATTCTCTTGTTCTTCTTTCGCAAGAGTCCGGCTATATCGCGCCGGACATTAGCGAAGACAATGTTCTTTCTATCAAAGAAGGCCGCCATCCGGTCGTTGAAAAAACATCCCGCCAAAACTTTATCGCTAACGATACCTATCTGGATAATAAAGATCAACACTTGATCATTTTGACCGGTCCCAATATGGCGGGAAAATCCACCTACATCCGTCAAATCGCTCTGATCGTCATTTTAAGCCAAATGGGAAGTTATGTTCCGGCGAACAGCTGTCATGTCGGGGTCGTGGACAAAATCTTTACGCGCATTGGTGCCCACGACGATATCACCAAAGGCCAAAGCACCTTCATGGTGGAAATGAGCGAGACCGCCGACATTCTCAATAATCTGACGCCCCGCAGTTTGGTCATTCTCGATGAAATCGGCCGCGGCACAAGCACATATGATGGACTGAGTTTAGCTTGGGCCTTAGCCGAACATTTCCAAAAACATAAAAGCCGCACGCTGTTCGCCACCCATTTTCATGAATTGACCGCTTTAGCCAAGGAGTACCCGGGCGTCAAAAATTACAATGTCGCCGTCAAGGAATGGCAAGATGAAATTATTTTTTTGCACAAAATCGTGGAAGGAAGCACGGATGACAGTTATGGTATTTATGTTGCGAAATTAGCCGGTGTGCCGCAGGAGATCATCGCCCGTTCAAAAACAATTTTGCGGGAACTCGAGACCCAAGGCCACTTGAAACAACGGGGGACAGCCAAGCCACAGATCGCCGACCAGCTTTCCCTTCTTAGCCAAACCACCGATTCCGTAGCGGAAAAACTAAAGAAAACAATTGAGACACTCGACCTCAACACCATGACCCCGCTGGAAGCTTTGAATAAAATCCAAGAATGGAAAAAACTTTTATGAACCGCGTGCACCTTTTGACCCCTGATGTCATAAGTAAAATCGCCGCCGGAGAAGTCATCGAACGGCCCGCGTCCGTCATCAAGGAACTTATCGAAAACAGCCTGGATGCCAATGCAACCGCAATCGAACTTCATTTGAAAGACGCCGGTAAAACCCTCATCCATTTGAAAGACAATGGAACAGGCATTGCGTCCCTTGACCTTGAAATCGTTTTCGAGCGCCATTCCACCAGCAAAATCAGAACATCCGACGATCTTTTTAATATTCATTCCCTGGGTTTTCGCGGTGAAGCGCTTTACAGCGTTGCGGCGATTTCCGATATTACTTTACGCAGCAAAACCGCGGAGCAAGAATCCGGTTGGGAAATCCATACCCGGGCCGGCCAAAAAATATCGCTTAAACCCGCGGCCATGGTCAACGGGACCGAAATTGAAGTCAAGGAACTTTTTTTCAACACTCCCGCCCGCAGGAAATTCTTAAAAACCAACGCCACCGAACTCAATCAAATCCTTGGCATCATTACACCTTATACTCTTTTTTATCCCCAATGCCGTTTCTTGATCACCCATGAAGGACGCAAACTTCTTGATCTGGCACCCACGGTCCGCCAGATCGAACGCGTCGGAGAAACTTTAAATCTCGACTCTAAACATTTGCTGGAAATCAAAGAAAATTTCAGCGAGCATGAATTTACCCTGCACATGATTGCCGGCGACATCAACATCAGCCGCTCCCGACGAGATCTGCAATTTCTTTTTATCAACGGCCGACCGGTGCAAAGCAAATCCATCGGTTTTCATATGAATGAAGTCTACCGCCTCATCCTGCCGCCCCATCATTATCCCTGCTTCGCTCTTTTCTTAACCATCCCGGCCAACCATGTAGACGTCAACATCCATCCCACCAAACGTGAAGTTAAAATAAAGGATGAACATCATCTGATGCCCCTTTTGCGCCATACGGTAGAAAGAACCCTTATGATGAGCGGCCAACCCAAGGAAATAACGCAAAAACAACCCGTGTCCCCAGAAGCTGAGGCCCTGCGCCGCGCTTTGGCCAGAAACACTTCGCCGGACATTGCCTTTGCGCCCATTTCCGAAATCGAAATCCCGCCGCCCAACATCGCCGAGAAGACCGCCTTAACGGATCAATATACTTTTCCCCAGGAAGGAAATTCGGTCGGCGAAAATTTTTTGGATCTTAAAAATGCCGGCCAAAGCCTCATCAATAAATTCTCCCGTAGCCGTTATCTGGGCGCGTTCATTAATAAATTTTTACTTTTTGAAGCCGATCGTTCGCTTCTTATCGTCGACCAGCACGCGGCGCAGGAACGGATTGTTTTTGAAGCCCTGATTCGACAAATGCAACGCGGTCAGGTGGAAGTTCAAAATCTTTTGACACCCGATCTTTTAAAAATTTCAATGGCCGAAATGCTGGCGTGGGAGGAAAGCAAGGAGACTTTGGAAAAATTAGGATTGACGACGACACAATTCGACAAAAACACGATCGCGATCCACAGTTGTCCTGCTTTGTTAAGCGATCCTATCCGCGCGACACGGGAACTGTTGGCCGGCGGCAATATCAATCGCGCGGACCATGCAACCCTCGCCCGTCGGGCTTGCCGCGCTTCAATCCGCGCCGGCGATGCGCTCAAAACTTCGCAGGCCGAATTTCAAAAAGAACAACTGCTCAAATGCCGCGACCCTTTCACCTGTCCGCACGGACGCCCCACCGTAATCGAGCTTAAGGAAAATTTTCTCGACCGGCAGTTTTTTCGCACCTGACGATCTTTATCCGCCATTCATCAAAAGGGCGGTAATGATCATCGCCACAAAATAATCGGAATAATCATACTCCGGATGAGAACGGTCATTCGGGATCTCGCTGGACAATGTCCCGGGGGATTTTTCTCTATAAAACATCAGCCATCCGCGCATCCGTACTCCGAGGCTGTTGTACGGACGCAATTTCCAAATGCGGACCACCAAATAAACATAATAATGTATTTTCCAGTAAGAAATGGTCTTAACTCTTTTCGGATCTTTAATAAAACCTTGTGAAGCTATTGTCGATAAGACCCCAGAATCAAGGGCCCCATCCCTTCCGGCAAAATCGCGCGGGCGATATTTAAAAGTGTCATTCGACAACAAACCTTTTTGCTTGAATGTTCTAAAATTCGACGACAACTGCGCCGACGATTTTTGTTCTTTAAAACCCTTTGCGGAGGGGCCGGTAAAAGGAACCTCCCTCTCCGCTAAAGCCCGGCCAAAAGAATGGGGCACGACCTTTCCTATTAATTGGGATCTCGTCATGCGTCCTTGACCGGTGAAGTTCTCTGCGCTATTTCTTTCAATTGTTGCCATCGACTTAACGGGAAAACGATTTATTAAATATAGATTATTTCTGCCAAATGCCAAAGGACGGCTTACCGACCATTTATGAATTTTTTCTACGGCTCGGGCAGGCGTTGGGCGCATGACCGGCCAGCGGCTCAATTTTTCCTGTTTTGTAATCTCGGCCATTGTGGCGACCAGAGCATCAGCGGCCAGGGTTTTTATTCCAGCATCAACAACTCCCGACGATGCACTAGGCAAGGCCGCTTCGGCTTCTATAACGGTTCCTTTAAAAATATTTTCCTCATCCCTGATCGCCGACGATGAACGATCGGAATTCTCAGGAAAGTAGGGTCTGTCCCTACTTTGCCTTTTAGCAGAACTCGCCGCCCTGATTAAATAAAGATTGGGGTGTACATCGCCTGCTTCAGAGATGACAGAACCTTCATCCAAAAGCGGCTTGCCTGTTAAACCATTTTGTCTGAGAAATCCTTGGATCTTTTGTAAATAACTATTTCCCGCGGGCAAGAACCCTGCATCATCTGATATTAATAAACGCACGATAGCCACGGACTTTCTATTACCATGTAATTTTTCATTTAATTGTCCAAAAACTCTTCCAAAATCCGTCGGTGATATATGGATTGATTGTTTGGTGGTCTTTCTTGCATTGCCCATTCGTCCGTTAACCATTCCCACAAAATTCTTTTCTGTGTTTACGGCGGGGGTGTTAAATAAATAAACATCGGTATCAACAATCCCCTCGACAGAACGAGAACGCCCTGCTAAAGAAAACTCGCCATTGTGTTCTGCATACAAAGCATTCCAGCCTGTTATAAGCTGATGAACCGGATTAATGTCAAAATAACTGACTTCCCGGGCCCCATGCTTTAAAGCCATCACAACATCGATTCCCAAGCCGGAGCCAATGACATGAACGCGCTTGGACTTCAATAATCTTCTGTTGTTGTATATAACTGTTTGCATATCAACACTGGCAGGAGCATTAAAAGGAAAAACTTCCAGGCTTTCCATCTCCACTTCCAAATTATAAAAACCAGAATAAGAATGAGCTTGATCCCTGAGCGGTGAAATAATTAGCAACTCTAAGAAATAGCCACTGTTTTTCAGTTGGCCATCAAATGGACGAATGACTGCTGGTTTTTTGTCAATTTGAAATGCAATCCAATTATCAAGTCTATTGCTCTTTAAAGTTTCTTTGGCGTTTTTAAAATAAAATTCTGGATGTGTTCCTGATATCTGCCATAAGAATGAAAAGTCAAAATAACCTTTTTGACTTTGTGCCGCAACATCAAAGATCAATCCAACAGCTAATGGCCCCATGTCTTTAAAGCGCCCATTATAATTATCGTCTCCCGCTTTAAAAATTAAAAGTTTAGCCTGTTCGGGGATCCCGGAATTCTTCGCAAAAGTCCCCAAGAACGCCTGTCCTTGCGCACTAAGTTTTATCGGCAATAATCCAAACTGATTTCCGCTATTATTCATTCCATTATATTGAACTGTTGCCCCTGGCGGGATAGCTCCCAAAGAACCGATCACTTCCGCCACAAACGAAAAAGTAGGGACAGACCCTACTTTTAACCCTTCTGCTAGGAAGGTTGCAGGAAGAACAAGGGCCGACGACGAAACATCGGGATTGTCAGGAAAGTAGGGTCTGTCCCTACTTTTCCTACGATCTTCATTTCCTTCTTTATTACCCCGCAACTGACGAAGTAACTTATGGCTCGTTTTGTATATCCACGGAAAGCGATTAAATAATCTAAACGCCCAACCCTGAAGATCCTGATCAATTTCAACAGGAAGACCAAAAGTGGTTACACCACTTTTTTCAAGAATACTAAGACCCCGTTGCGAAGGATAAGAATTCTCCGGATAGAAGACTGACCTGAACCCAAGTTTACCGATCAGAGCCGAGCATCGAGTACAAGGAGCCATTGTAACGATTAAGGAGAGATCATTAAAACTCAACTCCGTCTGATCTGCTAACTGGAGGAAACGACGCGTTAAATCTTCAAAGTTTCTTTCATATCCACGTTCGCGCCGATTTAAGTATGGCCAGATCACAATTGAAATCGCTAATATGGACACCATTTTTCTGTCTGAATCATCATGTCGTGTTCGTAAATAATTGTGAACAACGCTGAGTATCGCCGCATGCTCTGCATGCAAATCGCCGCCAAACTCTTTGTTATACCCTTCGCCGACGATATTCCCATCACAATCAACAACCAATGCCCCGACTTTTGGCAGTCCTGATAACCTGGAAACCGTAGATTGTCTGGCAACCTCCACTGCTCGCGCCGTCAACTTCGTCAGAACGTCATTGCGTTCAACCGCCGATGAGGAGGAAACAGCCGCGGATACATGGGATAAATAGGCGCCGTCCCTATTTATTTTATTTATTTCAGAAGCAATGACACGCGCATGATCTGCGGGTGAAATATTGCTCCCGCTCGACAACAAAAGCACTTTCTTAACACCGAGTCTCTGCAAAATTCGACGGGATACTACAAATGCCAAATACGGGAGGACGGCGGCAGGTTCGGCGATGATTCCGCTGCGATGGTACAGCCTGATCGCCGCATCGATGTTGTTCTCATCAACGAGGAACATGCCGTCTAATGTTTTCCGTAAAACTTCAAAAGCGAGCTTTTCTAATTCTTTGGTGTCAATGCCGGTTGAGCGAATCAGGGCTTGATTATCATAAACATATTTTCTGATCTCTCCCCACACAAACGATTCATAAGCGTGACGGGTCAAAAGGCTTTGTGTGCCGAAGACGAGTGTCGTGAGACTACGGAACTTCGCTGCCGCCGCAGCCCCGCTTAAAAGCCCTCCCGCGCCTATTTGACCGATTATCGCGGTATCCTGCAAATTGCCGGTCATTGATTCAAAGGTATCAAGGATCGTGTCCCCGAGAGCGGCATAGGAGATCAGCGCCTCCGCCCCCGCATGATCGACAAAATAAGCATGGTCTTTTATTTCTTCATATGCTCTTTTCGCAACGGTGACCGACTGGTCATAATTTTTAACGTCAGGATCCCTGCGAACATCTGCATCATAAGATTCCATGGCGTCAATCTTGACCGACGGTGTGTCGTAGGGGGTATAAATGATGACCTTGATTGGGCGCCCAAGCTTTTGACTTAATATCTGGCCGATATAGGAATTGGCAATACCTTGATTTCCCGTCGTAGCGAGGATGATCGTATCAATATTCGGGTTGTCCCGGAGCGCTTTAATAATCCCGTAAGCAATCCAAACTTTGAAACTGCCCGTGGGTTGTGCGCCAAGATAAACGACATAGATTTCAAAACCATATTGGGTCGGAAGTGAAACAATCTGCGTCGAATTAAGACCTAGGTCTTCGTCCAAGACTCGGCGGGCTTTTGGCATAATAGCGGTGATATCGGACACATCGCCGTAAAGTTTGCGCGGATTTCTTAGTAATGCGGGCAGGCCGCCTATCCCCGCAATTTTATTAAAACCATATTGGGCCTCCAAAATAAACTTGGCGCGGGCGTGTTTGGCTGCACCGGGAGTTTCCGTCAAGAATACATATCGCACCAAATCAAGAACTGCAGCATTAATACCTATATTGTGTCTTTCGCCGAGCCACCGGTTGATGTCCCCTCCCGCCTCGTACTTTTCATCAATCGTCGCTAAAACATTATGTCCAAAATAGTATGGATCTTGCAGGATCCACGCGACACCTTTATTAATCGCTGGATCGCCCAGAGCGATCAATCTCCTTAAAATAGCTATGGTGATTTCCGGATCCTCACCAGCAAAATCACGCTTAAAATCCCCCGCCCACTCGATACCAAATATCGGAATTCTCCGTAAAGTAATTTGATAATTAACTTCAATCCGCTCCCTCTGCGCTTTTGTTAGTCCGGAACTAGCCCTGTAGTAAGTAGGGACAGTCCCTACTTTCTTTGGGGTGATTAAAGAAGAACCGGCGGATAAATGAATGCCTGTCGGTGTCTTCCCGACATTAACAAATTCTTTAATATGAGTTGGCCCGATGTCCAATACGCCGCCATGGTGTTCAATTTCAAAAACGCCCTGGTTCTCCGGCGCCGGAACCGCACGGATAGTACCGGTTAATTCCACTTTTTCGTCGATCATAATAGTATCATTGTACCGAATAATGACCTGATCCCCTCTTTTAATATCTAAAGCAGCGATGGCGTTAAGAAAATCGAAGCCGCCCTTTAATTCTCTTTCGCCTTTGGGCGCTCTTACATACGTGAGCTTACTATCGTGCAAAATGCGTCCGCCTTCGATAGAGAACATCGGGCCGCCCTCCCAAAACGGCAATGACTTCAATGTAACATTCATCTCCACGACTTGCTGTTTCTCAGCTGGGTGATAATAAATAATCGTGATGGCATCACCAGCTTTCAACCGGTCTAAACCTGATGCCCAAGGAATTTGCCAGGAACCCCTTATTCGCGGCAGGGCGCTCTCTGTATGAACGGCCGCCAAAATGCTGTCTTTTGTAACCGGGGAGAATCTCCCACTATAAAATTTTTCTTCAATAGGAACAAATCCCTGGACGATAACGCCAGCCACTTTCTTACGGTCAATCCCCAGCTCGGTCAAGTCAAAGTTTGTCTGGATCGTTTTCGTTGCGATCCGTGAGAATAGCGTAGAACCCGGTACAGCTTTCTCAACGATCCTGACTCGTCCGGCATTGACTGAAATTAATCGTGTCAAATATGTATAATCAGAGACATGTTTAGTCCCCAGACCCTGGCCGCCGCCACGCTCAACACCGTCCGGGGCATACCCGCCCTGGCGGTATGACTTTAAATTGAAAATTTGACTGATATCCTCAACCGGCTTGCCATCGCGATTAATAACGCCCGTCCCGTAATCCAACATCAAAAACTCATATCCCGCTGCGGATTCACGCCAGAGATACACTGCGTCACCATAGGTATGCTGCGTCACATTCGCTCGAACGCCTTCCCAATAAAGATTCAACATCACAAGATAGTCAGCTTGCGGCGGCTGATAAATATTTCCGATGTGGCCCCTGAAAGAATGCTCGAGGCGGTCTTGAATATAGTGTCCTAAAAACCCTGATTGACGGGCCGCGAAGATCAGTTCATCGCGGGCGCTTAACCCTTTCGCCCAAATGCCGAATAAAGGATGCGAATCCGTAGCAGCAAAATGGAGCAATGAAATCGCCGACGAGGCAGATAAATCGGGATGTCGGGTAGTTATTGAGGCGGAGGAAGAAATTCTATTATTAGCATATTTTGCTAATAGAGGATCAAGGTCGATGAACACTCTCGTTTCAAATATGCCATTTCGCATTCGTTCATACTCTAACCGAACGGTTGTTTCTTTCATAAGAAAACCCAACGACTGTAAACCCTGACCTTCTCCTAAATAATGAGTTTCTTGAAATCGCATTTGACCCAATATTCTAATAAGAAATAGTGCACCAAGCTGATTGAATCCTACCTCATTTGCTTTTATCATCTCCCAATTTCTATCTGGCGATTTCAGTCCCTCTTGGCGAATCGTTGCTTTTAATGAATACGTGGCTTCGCCACGCTGATTCTCACACTTATAAAAAATAACTTCTGTTGAAATGACACCGTCAGCGTTGCCTTTACGATTGCGACCTGCGGCATTTTCATCTAAATACCCCAATAATTTTTCAATTGGATTATATCTAATAACAGGAGATGGCAGTGATACTCCCGTCTCGCTCGCAATGAAATGTTGAATGACCTGCGAATAATACCAGCTTGAAGTATTACCCGCTCTATCAGCAACAAGCTCGGAGGAACGAACAACGACGACGCCTAAATCGCCAAAGCTATTTCCCTCACTTTCATTTGAAAATACCGCCAAATAAGTAGGGACAGACCCTACTTTTTCCTTTGCCCCGTCATTAATCGTCGAAGAAGAAACTTCAGAATTCTTAGATAAGTAGGGTCTGTCCCTACTTTTCCTTTCCGTATCCGTTTCGCGGTAAGAATAGATTTCAAACGGTTCAATGCCCTTCGGGCTCAGATCAACTAACTTTTGATAAGAGGCCTCTTTCAAAACTAATTTTAATATCAGAATTAGCGGGATTAGCCAAATACCTTCCCAACCAAATAAATTTACGCTGTCATAGGGGGAATTTTCATAATGCACGCGTGGGTGGAATAAAGTTTTGGCCTTAACGTCGTGAAAGATTTCTTTTAAGATATTTCTATAAGGAATGCCCCAATGACCATGCCGCACAATAAAAACACCCTGATCATTCAATGAGCTTTTTAGATTGCCGACGATTTTTTTTATCTTGGCCGGTGTATTCAAATGCATTGCATGAAGCAACAAGACGATATCGACAGATTCAAGAAGGGAAACATTTTCTAAATCTGCCCTGATAGGGCGAATCATCTCTTGAATAACAGGCTTGGCAATATAATATTCTTTCCCATCCCGCTCAAGCCGATCAAAATAATCGTACCGCTCGACACCGGTAAGCCCGTTGTACCAAACTTCATCAATGCTGTATACAAGAGTCGAACCTTTCGCAAATAATCTTTCACTACCTTCTGTTGCATAAATCACGACACTGTTCTGCGGATCAACGCCGTTCCATGTTCCCGGATGGTTTTTATAATCCTCTAAAATAGCGATTGCGATAGAAACCGCTTCTTTAAAATCAGCGGCCCCGGCGGAATGAATTATAATTCTCTGTTGACGGCTTTCCTTTATGCTCCTTATCAAACGCCCAATCAACACTTCGACGAAGAATTCTCTGATACGGAAAAAATGTGTGGTGTGCTTTCGGTAAAACCCATGAATCATTAACAACAGGAACACTCCCGCAAGTAAATACCAGAAGGGTAACATTGGCCACAGAAGGGAAATTGCATAAAGAAGCGGAGAAGCGAAAACAGCTCTTATTGCTTTGATAAGGATCAACGCCCTAATCTGGTTTATTATAAATAATGCGGAACTAATCGTCGAAGAAGAAACTTCAGAATTATTAGAAAAGTAGGGTCTGTCCCTACTTTTTACGGTTGGACTTTCGTTACCAAAGAGTTCTGCTCTTGTCGCGGGAGCAAAAATTTCTTCATATTTTATCTTTTGTATTTCTGGAATATTTATCTCACCACTAATATGGGAATAATATGTATCGTTATTTATTTGCATCTGAGCAGCCAATTCTAGGACAGTAAGACCCACAACAAGACGCCAAAGCTCTAGTCGTCGGTGCGGTAAGGTCATTGCCAAAGCCTCATCCTTTTTATGCCCTGTCAACATCACCCAAATATCTTTGGATCGGGCGGTCGCTATCCTTTGATAAAGACTGGGGTATAAGAAAATCTTAATCTTGCTTCCCATCTCCAAAAGCGCTTTGTTCAAAGGCCATCCCTCAACAACGATTCCTTCCGTTGGGGCTAAAAGATCTTGATCAGAGATACCAAAATAGGAGTTCATGCGGTCTAAAACCTCCGGAGGAGGGAATTTCTTACCGGCAATGATTAAATGTAACTCGGTTCTATGGATACCCAGTATTTCTGCATATTGCTCCATCGTTTTTCCGTTTGCCAATCCCACCAACGCAAATCTTTGCCCCAGCGTACTGCGTCTTATAGCAATTTCGTAGGGCAACTGAGCGATTAATAACCACACCGCCATCTTGTCGTACCCATACTGCTCAACTATTCGCGGCCACATTGAAAGATCATTAAATCGCACCGGCCCTTTTTGGTTCTCGGCCTTTTTCAAACTAACTACGGAAGTACCTAAACGTTTTGCCGCATCCTCTATTCCTAATTTGACGTCCAGACGAAATTTGCGCAAGCCTGCGCCATTCACGATCCGAGGAGGTAATATAATATTGAGCTGTAACTGCACGGGCCCGGTCAATGACCACAAGGGACCTTGTCTTTCAAAAGGATATTTTTGTTTCTGAAAAAATACAAACATCTCAACCAGGAATTCTCTAGAATTTATATAACGCGGGTGGGCTTTTTGAATATGGGAAAACAAATTCCATAACTGCTCTATCGTCCATCCCCCTGGATGTCCTATCATGATTTCATAAAGATCCAAAAACTCCTTAATTAGCGCACTATTATATCCTTGATCAGAATTCTGATGACTCCTGGCATATCTCTGTCGGCTTCGCTGATAATCTTGCGGTACGGTTTTCAATAAATGGTCCTCCAGACTTAACGGCTGGGTCACTTCGCTTAATGCGTGGGAAATGGCTTCTTTACCCACAAAATTATTCCACTGCATAGGTTCTTCCACCGATGAAGAAGCGCAAGAATAAATCGAAGAAGAAGAGCTAAAAAAATTAGTGCCTGCCACTACTTTCTGCAAAAAGTAGGGTCTGTCCCTACTTTCTAGGGCCGAGGAAGAGACGTCGGTGTTATGATTTTTGGAAAGACGAGAAGGCGGGTGATGGCGGATATATTGATCCATATCATATTCCCGCTGCACTTTTACCACCGGCGGCAAAAGAACCGGGTGGACCCTTGTCCATATGCGGTCTTTTAATTCTTTCAACTCGCTTTTCAAAGCGAAAAAGGCCGAGTGAGAATCCCAATTTGATTTTCCGTTTTCCTGCTCATCAATGGCGTCATATAACCGGTCGGTAGCTACTCTCATTTGAAAATCATTCTCGACTTGCCGAGCGATTTGTCCGACGAACACACCGTACAAAATACCCTTTCGCATTTTAGGCGCCAGTTTAAAGAAATCAGCATGAATAATCGCGGTCTGGCTGTTTTCCAAATAAACGAATTGGTCATGAGTTAAAAAAGAAGATTCGGTAACTTTCAGCGTCAAACTCTTTGGCCAAAGGGCTTCGACATAAGAACCGGCAAACTCATTAAGCGTGGTTACGACGCCAGCCATGGCATCCGACATTGAGGATTCCGTGTTGTACTGTTGACCTTGTTGGGCAAAGGTCACATTTTCTATAACCAAACCTTTCAGCAATTCTGCAATATCAACCGGGCCTTGCTCCTCATCACTGAGCAGCTGTCTAATAACTTTTAAATACTGGACCGAATAAATCACACCCTTATGATGCGCGTGAGGAATGACCGAGAAAGTAGCACCGATTCTTTCAGCAAAAACACGATTCGTGTCCAGGGGCGTGACGTGATCGGTTTCTCCAACGACAATATGAAGCGCTATCCCATTCATCATTTGTTTAAGTTTTTTAATTCTTCGCGGGCTCAAACTTATTTTCCTTAACAACCATAACGTCTGGACCCGCAAACTCTGCTTGGTTGAATATTTCACAATGCTATCGTAGGTCTCATGACGAAGACGGCCGGCTTCAAAAATCCTAATCATCCAATTGGCCATAATGAGCATACGAATAATGATTAAAGTGGCTTCCAACAAATTTGCTACAATGACCATGCCCATAAGCTGGACAGAATGAAGCAATCGTGATGATCCTACTCTTCCGACGGGAATTGCGGTGATGACTTCTCGTTTGATACTTTCCGCCAGCCTAAGCCATTTTTGTGGATAACTCTTTTCCTTCACGGTTCTAGCAAAATCCTTGTCACTAAAAAGCGACAAGAGCCTGCGTCCGCCAAGAGAATAGGTCAGCATCATAACGGGTTGGCCGCTTTTTCTCTCAAAGTAACCAATCATCCAAGCCAAAAAGAGCAAAGCGCGCATCGCTTTATCTTTTTCACCGATTAGTTTTATCAAAAGATTTCGCTCTTGTTCTTCTAAATTCATGCTCAAAAATTCTTTCATCGTATTATCGGAACGCCAGTTGACAGGAACGACTATCGGCCGCCCGGGAAATAAAAGCCGCAAAACCATCCAGTCGATAACTGCATTATGGCCAATCCCATGCACCGCAATAATGACCGGGCCCTGACCTTCGACAATTTTAACGGTACTGAGATGTTGTAAATTACTATTGGCATACTGACGGTCAAACTTTTTTAACGTATCGAGGAATTTCTGCCGGTTTACTAAAATAAAAATATGCAATCCCGTAAGACCTACCCAAGCCACACCTAGACCCACAGATAAAATGATAGGGTGGGTCAAAAATAATGACAGGACGGCAAAAAGAACCAATCCAGCCAAATTATTGACCGCGATAATAACCGGCAAGAGCGTAGTTAGCTCCCGTGCTGTATCCATTTTAATTCTGCTAAAGCCTATCAAAAGAAGCCCCGCCGCCAAAAATAAAAAGATCGGGAGAAAAGAATACCCGCCGGAGACCAAGAATAACGCGGCGACGACGGGAAGCAGGCGCAGATTTAATTCCTGTTTCATGATTCCGGTGAGCGGTTGAGTAAGAAATTGCCAAAACGCCAAAATAGACTGAGCAAATTTTCTTTCCGTATTCCCTTGATGCTGTTCATCCGTTATCCCACCTGAAAATTGTTTGATAAAACATAAATCTGTAATCTTGCCGAACAATCCTACGACCGCAAAGAAAACCAAGGCAACAAAAGCCAAGGGAATCAAAATTATTTTCGGCCGTATAGAATCCGGAACACCGATGGATGTTAATAAACGCCAAACCCGCTTGTAAGAACTTACAAAGGTGGGGATAATGACCGAACGCTTTTTCCCTTGTTCAATCGACGAAGAAGAACGGACCGGATTCAAAACCGTTTTTTCTCCATCCTCTGGCGAATCTTGTTTGTCAGAAAAGTAGGGTCTGTCCCTACTTTTGACAACCTTGTTCCATCGCACAGATTTTTTAACCGACAACGAGGCCGCGGGAGATTTAGACGAAGAAAAACCAGAAAAATTAGTGCCTGTCACTATTTCGTCTAAAGACGAGGACGATCGGTCAGAAGTCATGTCGTTGGTTGTGATTCCATGACGAGCCAAAGTTGCAAAAAGATCGATGCCGTGGTCATTGACAACAAACTCAGAAATCTGTCCAGCTTGGGCAAGAACCTGTAATTGCGATAAAGGTGTGAGCAATTCAGTGTAGACCTCATTAACCACTAAAATCAATTGTAAACCATCGATTTGGTCATCCTGATCAATGATTCCCGCCATTGACCGTTTAAGGAACGTGTCAACGGTTTGAACAAATTCATTATTATTTTCACCACTGCGTTGCATTGTAATAATACTGTTTAATGCGGCCATGCTCGCTCGTAAGTACAGTCCAATAATAATTTTTTGATTCTGTTGTGTTCGATAATATATCGCCCCAGTAGCCACAAATGACGCAAGGTAAACCTTTATCTCACTGATTTCATTTTGAGCGGTCAGCCAATTTATGAGTTTGTTCTTATACTTTAAAATTCTATTCTCAATGGTTTCGGCTTCCGAGCGTAACTCACCCAAATCGCCGACCGCATCTAATCGCATTTTTTCCAAAGCATAAAGTTGACGGTACCCCCAACCAAGTTCCCGCTGGGGTTGTACCATTTTAAGAACGGATTCTTCCAACCATTGCCCAAACCAATCCAAAGCCTCTAACGCCATCCCTATCAACCCCACAATCACGGCGTCAAGTCGAGCACTGGGATTTCTCCTATTAAATATGGCTGCAATAAGACCAGCCCACATTAATGCCCCTCCCATTTGATTTTTGCGGATCCTCCTGTTAAAGTGCTCAAGCAAAAGGCTCAGTTTAAAAGCATGGTATCGCAATGTTTGAAATTCTCCTTCCGGAAAACTTTCATCCACTTCCACAAATTTCTGTTGAGCAAGGGCTATTTTTGCCTCTGCCACAGCAATAGCCCAATCAATCCTTCTTTTTTCAATTTGCAGAGCAGTGTAATTCTCATGCACCGCGCTGGAAGCGGAACCTGAACCCCATTGCTGGCTTTTATCGACGGTAGAAAAACGCGTCAGAAAATACGCTGTCTTATGACCAGCATTTCTAAGATTCCTTTGAGATGTTGGAATAATTTTGGAATACGAATCTTCTATCAGATACAGCGACGAGGAGGCTGATTGATCAGGATTGCTTACTGCATCAATTGTATTTTCATCATTCCAAACGGTCCGACGGGCGTTGTATTCAGCAATTCTCTGCAGTGACCGCACTCCTTTTTCATAAGCATGACGAGGAATATGGATCAAAGCCATAAGAGAAATAAACCAGCTGGGGACAGCTATAAAATACGCCAAGCCCGTTGGATTATTCAATGCGGTGAGAAATGCTAAAAACGCAAAGAATCCTACAAAATAAAAAGCGATTTGTTTTGACATGAACAAATAGCCATCATATAAATGTGTTTCCTCATAAACAATGTCTGCTAAGAGAAGTTCTGATGCTTGATAGCTCAACCATGATTCGTTGAATTCGTTTAAAAGTCCTCGTTTCTCAAGTTCATTTAACATGTATTTCCCATTTAAACCATAAAGGATATCTCTAGCCTCTTGCAAGCGAGCCTTTGCCAGTCGGTAAAGCCAGTTGGTAAAACCATAGACGAGGACAGTCCAGATAAAAGCAACAATTGTCGCTTGGACTGCCGAAGAGGAATAGTCACCGCTGGAAGTAACACGAGACGTGATCTCTGGTGATAAATAGGGACCTCGGATATTTATTCTGACATTGCCAATAGAAAAGTAGGGTCTGTCCCTACTTTCTATCGAGGATGAGGAACGGCTTTCGTCAACATCGATTTCGGATTCATTGTTTCCCATTATTGCCAAGACAGCCTGTACATTTCCCCCTTGCTGAATAAGCAATCTGATAATTTCTGCTTTCGCAAGCAAGCCCGTAGGTACAAATGATACATTTACGCCAAAGTCGTTAACCAAACGATAAATATTTGCAATTGATAATTCTTTCCCCTTCGCTTTTCTAAGAATTTTACGGATCTGTTTATTGTCGCCCCTTACCTGCTCAATCATAAATACATGACTTTCATTAGCTAGCAAGGAAACATATAAACCCTGATTGACTAATTCCGAACCTGTCCTTAAAAATACAGCGCCGTTTAATCGATCAAGCAATACGTAAAATGCATTATCCTCATTTCTAATTCCCATCTGCTGCGCAACGTCACGCAAGTCCAGCAAGTCCCTAGCGGATTGCCCTTGCAGTCCCTTAAGCAGTTCTCTTGTCAGATCTGACTTGAACTCCTCTGGCAAAGGACTTTGTTGAATAATTTCATCAAATTCTCTCTTTAATACCAGGTGATCATCTCCCGACTGAACGTGTTCAAAGAATAGCGCCACCGATGACCACTCTAATTCATATTGCTCAGCCAGCTTCTCAATCTTGGCTCGAGAAATAAAAGCACCGTGATAACTTATGACTATTATCGCTCGTCCCGGAATATATCTTGCAAAAGCCAAGACTTGCGGATGATTATTGCGGAAAACATGGATTTCTCCCCGTCTTAAAACCGGGTCTTCGGCCAAGATCACCATGTCTTCAAAGGCCTTTCGGACATCTTTATGCTCAACATCATCGATCACCATTCTGCGATTAGTGGCGGCAACCAAATAGCCATACCCTAATTGCTCATCATGAAAAAGAACCCTCCCCGGAATTGTCACCGTTATCACCGTTTGAGTTAAAAATCTTTTCGTTACAGCCAATATATCCGCCAACCGCTCAAATCGATAATTGGGTGAATCATCATGACTTATCGATCCGTGCATACGTCGGTTATGCTCATCCAAACTCGTCTTTTGGAGATAATTACGTAACTGGGGAATGTCTCTTTTCCGCGACATTAAAATATAGACCCATATCTGCAATAAATTGTCGAATCCGCTCTGCTCTAAGACATCAAAAAACCAAAAGGCTTCGCCAAAGAATTCAAAATCAGGTGTCACTAGACGGACAGCAGGAATCATCTCTTCATAGAGTTCTTGCTGATTATTACCTAAGGAAGGATTAGTAATTTGATGATCACTCCACGTTGCGATAAACCCTCTTTCTTCGCCCTTCTTTCCGACAACACCTGTTTGCGCCGAATCCATCCTAAAACCGCGGGCCCCAAGCTCGGCCAAACCTACTGCATCTTTGGTCGATTCATGCCGCGCTTGAGAATTACTCAAATCAATTAATACCTGGATGTCATTGAAATATTCCCCGCGCGGCTTCATGGTCGCATCTCGGCTTAAAACAATCAGAATCCATTTATTCAATTTTGTAGATCGGTGGAGGAAGTATCCAGTATTTTCTGAAAGAATTTTCTCGCTTATTCTAATAAATTGCTCTTGGGCAGGAATCCATGTCTCGGGTTTCCCTGCATTTTCGACGGATAAATAACGTCCCTCTTCCCAAGTGTGAAGAGCTTGTTGGTCTTCTGATGATAAATCTTTATACACATACCAGTATCCCTCGCCCGTCATTATGTTTTCATCACGAAGCCACGCTGAATCGACCGATGTACTGTGCGGAACAAAATCCACATAAATATCCATGCCAGCCGTACGCTGGAATAATTTTCTTAATTCTTCTCTGCCGCCTAACTTGCTGCTGGGCTCATGCTCGGGGATGGCAAATGCCGCTGCGCTCAAATCTTTACTTCCCCTTTTTGTTTCCCTCACGATGGAAATGATCGATCCGTCATTATTCCGATCAAAATATAAATAAACTTCTTGGTCCCCATAATTTAACCGAAGGTCATAATTGGCCTGCCCGCACTTTTCACTGATCAAACTTTCCGCAAAAATCCCAATCAACCATACTTTTTTAATGCCCATTCTGTGTAGCCTTAAAATTTCTTCCGTTATGTCCGCAAAAGATGAATACAACCGTGCATTTATAGCCACCAAAGAAGTCCAATTCTTTTCTTCTAAACGTCCTCTCGCCAAAAGCTCCTCTGCCGCCTGAGGAAAGGTTTGCCTCAACAAATGCAATAATCGATCATGTTCCATCGCTTGCGCTTTAGCCAATAATGCACCCAATGCGGAGCTGGAAACCGACGGCGGATTGAATTCTCCGGAAATACGCCCGCTGGTCGTTTGAATATTAGAAAAGTAGGGTCTGTCCCTACTTTCTATCGCGCAGCTGGAAACGGGGGGGGAAGCGAATTCTTGAGAAATTTGCGCGGCAATTGTTTTCGTATCAACCTTGGAAAGTTCCACAACACGTTTGGAAATAGCATTAGCTATTTCACCGGTAATGGGCGACGGAAAAAGAGCGGCGACTTCCCGCCATTTCCAATGCCGAGGAGCGACTCTATTGCCATACGGCTGAAAGAGAATCGCCCTCGCCATCGGTCGGGCAATATGTTCCATATTCAATAAACTTTGCGGCATTCTATCTGCAAAAGCATACGCCAAAAAATACATCAGCTTAACTTCATCGCTTTCATGCCGCAACAATTCATCCACGCGTTTTTCTAAAGTCCGCTCAATGATGCCGTCATAAAGCAAGGTGCCCAACCAGCCTTTGGCCAAGCGGGCCCGCAATTGTTTTTCCGAAACCGCGATGCGTTCCTCAAGGACTTTCAATTTAGAAAACAGCGATAAACTAAAATCATACTCCTCGCCATCAACCTCCCAAACCACAATGGCTTCAGCTTTTTTCCAAAGGTCATTGAGCAATTCTCTTTGCGTTGCCAAATCTTCGCCGGCGGGCATAGCCTCTAAAGCTTCGATTTCCGACAATAAAGTTTCGCGTGCATGCCATGCAGAATCTCTTAACGATTCTTTTATAGCTTGCAACATTGAATCGTAATCGTTATTTTCATCGTCAGATTTTACCGGGAACCTCAGCCACAAATCCGTTTGCGTATCTTTATCCGAATTATTAATTTCTGCCAGGCGTTTTTTAAAACCGTCTAATTCACCGTTATCCAAATCAATGGTTTTCTCTGCCTGCTCTTGGGACGCCAATTGCGCCGCTAATTCTGCCGCCAAGTGCTTTGCCAATTTTTCTGACAATTCTGATAATTCTTTCAATAAAACCCGGGCCCGGCTCCATTCTGCGGGCTTTAATTCAAATGTCTTTTCTGCTTTCTTTTCAATAGCGCTAAACAGTTCCGCGCCCAAGACAACATGCGCTGTGAGCTCATCCGAAGGGATTTTCGTTTGATCAAGGCCAATGATTTCTTCACTGACCTGAAGCCATTCCCGCGCGCGAAGGGCATATTCTTTATTAAGAGCGTTGCGTGATTTCACCCCCACGCGCGGGTGTAATATCAACATCACCAATAAAGGCGTTGAAACTTTTCTAAACCGGCGATCATGTCCCGCCAATCCTTCAATCGCCGCTAATAAAAAGACATCTCCCTCATTTTGCAAATAAGGTTCCAAAACCGCCCAAAGATTATCAGCAGGTGTACTGGCGACTGAGAGCTTAACCAGCACGGCAATTTCTGCTATAAGATCTTTATCTTTACGTGCCGCATCCAGGCGGATCTTGGCTTGAGCTAAATCTTTCTCTATTTGGGCAACGGCATTCGCAGGCAGATCTTGGGCAATTTCGTCTAAGGCCGCGGCCTTCTTTAAATGTTCTATTCCCTCCTCGACCGGTAATTGGGAACCTGACCTTTCAGCTTCTTCAACGACGGTCAGGCCATAGATAAAATGGGCCCGGCCCTTTCCTTTAACACGCGCGATTGTCTCCTGGGCTTGTGTCCTCGCCCTATCCAAGTAGCCAAGCCTTTTCCAAGCGCGAGCATGCTGCAAACCATAAATGACCTCGGTTGAATCCAGTTTCTCAGCCTTTACAAAATATTCCAGCGCACGCTTATAATCTTCTTGTTTCCAATAAACCATTCCCATTTGATGATAAATAATCGCGGTTTCCTTAGGATATCCTAGCTCTTGCCCGACGGAATTCTTAAAAATCAGAGCGGCGTTGGCCACACCCAGAAGAATGTCCGGGGCGTCATGGGCAGCGATCAGCACAGTCAGCGTGGAATACACTTCCATAAGAATTTTATAAGGCAGGAAGAAATTCTTTATAGGTTTGGGGCTTTTTTTATTATGTTCAACCATTTCGTGGATTCCTTTTTCATATATTCTCAAGCTCGCCTGAAATCCTTCAAAATGTCCCAAGGTCGCCATAAATTGGACCCGATTCCCGGTCAAGACCACAAATTCCAAAGGCCAATCTTGATAAGTAATCTTTTTTAACTGCTCATCTATCAACCACAGCGCGACATTGCAGACGTCTTCGCCGCCGATATCGCTTAATTCGCCAAAAAGTCTATCGATTTTGTCCAAATTCTCGTTACTACGAAAATTCGTTAAATCCGCGTCCGCTAAAATACGAATACGCTCTACCAATTCCGGGCTCAATTGACCTGATACAACAGCCGGAAAATGATCCAGCGCCGATGAGGCAGAGGAGGCGTTGAGTTTTAATTGAAAGACTTCCTGGGCGGATAGGCTGGTCAAATATTCCTCACCAAAAACCAAGCTAAGATATGCAAAGAGAGCTTCGGCATCAAGATCAGGCATATTCAAGGTCCATTTCCGCAAAAGAGCATCTTCAATAAAGCGCAGCAATTCTTGTCTAAATTCACCCACTGCTTTTTTAAAAGTTTCGGGTGAATGATCCAGACTGTTACGGCTGACATAATGCAATAACAGCGTCGCCTCTTTTAAATCAGCGGCTGATATTTTTCCGTTTGCTATATTCTGCAGTTGGTCCAATTGTTCCTGCCAACGGCCACGGTAATCCATGGCATAGCGAAAAACGGCCGGATCGGTGCAGGAAATTTCCGCAAAAGCTTGACTCGTCATCCTCCTGAGATAATCTCCTCCGGCGAGAAGCAGAGTCGACTGGGCAAACAAACGACCGGGCAATTTGCCTGTTTTGCGGTCCATCATCATTTGCTTCATTTGCTTGATTTGAGTGGATCCTCCCATGTTTTCAAAGAAACCAACACCCACAGGCGTTCCCACCAACAATAAGGAAGCCAAGCCAGTACCGGTAAAAAGATGGGAACTTCTCCATTCCAAATAAGAGTCCCAGGCGGGTCCGTCGGTCAGGAGCAACTCATGGACGGCATCGGAATCAAAAATGGCAACTTCATCTTCTCGACTTCCTGTGTTTCTTTCCAGAACCAGCACCATGACTGCGGTTGATTGAGAAGAAACCATGATGTCATTTTCACTGGTCATTACTGCCACAGGAATATTTTTACGGCCGCTGTTGTTAGGATTAAATTCGGTCAAAGCAATCATTAATAAAAGAAATGCCCCGCCTTGCGAATATCCTATGGCATCCACCGGCCCATCTTTTCCAAGTTCTTCCACAAAGAAATGGATCACGTGTAAAAATATGCCAAAAGAATAATTTTCTTTCGGGTTTTGCCATTCCAGCACAGCAACGCGCTGTCCTTGCTTACGGAACTTTTCGACCAAATCTTTATCAGGAGAAACATGCAAATTAGAATGCCGCCAGTCGGGCATTACGATCAAGGTGGTATGTATTTTTGTATCCGCGGCTTGTTCTTGATCAGTTGAATAAGGAGAATAAATTTTAACGCAGGCCAAGCCTTCGGGGGATTGAAGCTCACGATCAGGAACCGATTCTAAAACCGGCAATTCATCCAAGTCTTTCCCAAAGGCGAAACTGGCGATCATTTCTAAACGATCCTTGACTTCCGGGAAAGTCATCCCCTGATCCAATCCCATGGCCAATTCATGACGGATCAAGGTGTCGAGTTCTTCTGAAATTTTACTGATCGTGTCCCGCATTTGGTGGATCTTACTGGGCATCAAGCTTTCTACAACTTCTTCGATTGTTCCGACAAGAAACGGCGGAAGCATGGCTTGTAATACCGGATTGATATCAACCATCGTGTTAAAAAGGGTCATGGCGACCGGGACAAAACTTTCAGTAAATTTCTTGGCCAGAGGACCGACAGTTTTCTTCGCTTGATCAATAAAAAAGGCATTCTTGATCACCATCATTAAAGCTTGCGGATAACCCAGCCTTTTTCCTATGGCATAGATCAACCCCCCTGCCAATTGGACTTCATTTCCTTTTTCAACATAAAAGCGGGACACTAAAATGGTGGTCCTTTTTCTTCCTTGATCGTCGACAAATTCATATAATGTCGCCGGTAAAAGAAAACCTTCAAATTCCACAACTTTAATATGAGAATTACTCATCACCGACCTTAGCATTGTCGCAATGTGATGGGCATCCTGAAAACCCTGCTTACTCAGCCATGTCAAGGCGATACTGTAAGAAGGTTCCGTACGGCTTAACGGGGTCGCTAACTTTTCCATACCCGATGGAATGGCTTTAACTAGTCCGTCTAAAACCCCCATGGCCCGCTGATAAGCCGGTTCTTCTTTATTTTCCCAATCCGCATTGAGGACACTGAGGAGTTGATGAACAAGGGCTTGCCTATTCACCAGATTGGCTGTGTTAATAGCCCTTAAGGTCGTCTCCACGGCCTTTTCATTGTCCATCACTTCTTGCCATACATCAAAACCCAGAAATTCTGTTTGTCCCAGAATCCACGATATTTTTCTTCTAATATCCTGACTATCGGTCGTAAGAGACAAGCGGCGGAAAACTTCCATATAAACTCTCCGCCAAGCACTGGCTCCATTCTGGGCATAACTTGTATAAATCCGTTTTTCCCAATCGAGAGGATGACTCTCAATCATCTTTCTTGTATGGTCATAAACCAATTTCACCATGTCCCAGGTTGCCGGCACTCGTGCTTCTTCCTGCAAAAATTCTTGAGTCAGGCGCTTGACTCTTTCCGGATCGGGGAACACCAAATGGTCAGCGACATAGATTAGACTGACTACGACCTCGGTTTTGGTGTAATGGCTTTCATAATAATTTGAAAGCAAAATAGTTTTTATGCCTTTTTCTTCATAACCGGCTGCTAAAAATCCGCGGAAAGGCCCTACAATAATATGAACATTTCTTTGCGAAGATAAATTCTGCAAGGCCATTGCTCGGGCGTCCTCGGCAAATTTCCATAACGTCTCGATAGCCAAGTCCCTGCCTGCGGCCAAAATCTCATCTGCCTTACTGCTCTTTGCCAGTTTTTCAAGATCATGGCCCGTTCTCGCTTGAGTATATTCATCATCGGTCAGGGGTTTTCCACCCGGGAGCGAACGAATAGTATGATTTACAGCCGACGATGAGCTGGCAAGCTGAAGAAGATCGTTTTCTCCGTCGAGAGTGAGGGCTGAAGAGGCAGCCATTTTTTCTTCTGCCAAATTATTTTCATACCACACTAAAACCTCGTCGAAAGTTCTCATTTCTGGTACAGTAATTTTTCTACCCTCTACGGTAATAGCATATAAAAATGGTTCCACGGCCACCAAGGGGTATTTGAGATAGGTTCGGGTTTGGCCGTCCGGCCCGCGCCCGAAACCACGGTCTAATTTAAGGGTAAAAGTCCGCAATAGTTTTTCAATGCTCAGCATCAAAACATTTTTCTCTTTAATGGACCATTCAAACTCTTCAATCACACTGTTGGTTTCTAAATCAATGATCTGGATGGGATTGGTTGCCTTATTCATATCGGCGATGTCGGTTGTCCTTAAATCAAAATCACTTTCAAAACGCACCGTTATTCTCAACCCGCCTTCCGGAGTCACTTCGATCAACCGGGCGGATAATGTGGAGTGCATACCAAAATTCTTAAGCCCGCCGGGCAATAAAACTGGAACTGCTCCCCAGATGACAACCTCTCCATCTGGCTTGCGGATGAATTTAATCCTTAACGGGGCCCGGTTGACAATAGACAGGGTCCTGGCCAGCTGTCGAAGCAAGTCTTTAATGAACGGATACATAGCAATACCGACGCCATCACCGCGATATTCATAACGTTTCTTGCCTGTCGCTTGCTCCGCAATAATCAAATCATGGCCCGCGGCCACCGCCATTTCTTTTGTATGGCCAGTGAATGGATTGACCATGTTTACCGAGACCCGATTTCTGGCGCCGATGAATTCGTGGAAAATAACCGCCGGATAATACCGTTCAATAACAAAATTGTGATGTACCGAACTCTCCTTAGCCCATTGCTGGATCTGTGATACGCGCTCAAACCACTCGTCATTAAAATGCCGGATCCAAACGTCTTTAAGAATGTCAACGACCTTCGAGGCATCCACAGGTTCCGGCAATATTTCTTCGTCCGACAAGAGTGGATCTATCGGCGTAGAAACACTGACCATGGCTCTCTGGCCAGGCAAAATGTCTTGAAACATTTGTGTGACTTTTGTTTTGAATTCCTCGCTTAAGATAACCCTTTCAATTGCGGCCCTGACTCGCTTGGCCCCATCTGCCGGACGGTTGTTAAGAATTTCTAAAATGGTGGAGTTAAACTCAACAAATTCCGGCGTTTCAAAAACGTACCGCAATACCACAAAACCGCGGGCCATTCTCACGTTATGACCATGGGTCCTCAAATATTTTGTAATTTCCCTCATCAAGGCCAAACCATAAGCATTAAATCCAGCAATATGCCGGTCGGCTACGCTCAATGTCTCCATATCCACGACAGCCTCAGCTGGTTTCAAACTCACAATAAAATGCGAATAATAATCCGCCAAAACGCTGTCCTTGGAAACACGGAGCTTTTCTCTTTGAATCATATTGTCCTGAATGACCGCGCCGATATTTTCGTTATGAAGAATGTCTAGTCCTAATGCTGTTCCGATAGCCTCCAAATCTGAGAGGGCATCCTGGTTTAACGCTTCATCAATATCCAGATCAACAATCGCCCGGGCGAAACCGGTCAAGGCCTTTTGCTCTTGGGGTGTCGTATGATCTAAAATCTTTCCTCTCACCTTCCTTAACCAAGCCACATATTCCGCAAAAATTATTTTGATTTTTTCTTTATCCTGCTCGGCTCGGGCATGGGCCATGGCCGCTTCCCAACGGACCGCCGTACCCAGATAAAGTTGCTGATAAATGGTTTGTTGACGCAGCGGCTTTAATTCTTCATCGATGAATCGATAAAAAGAACCCATGGTTTCGGTATTGTCTACAACAGATTTTTGGTAGCGTCGGGCAATGACCCAAATCATATCCAGTTCGGTGGTGAGCCAATGAAGAATATAGGCCATTTGCTCTGAAGACCCTTGGGCTTCCTGAGTCAGGGCTTGGGCCGCTTCGCTAAACCGTACATCCGAGGCCCGCCGGATTCCATAGTTTTGGGGAGAAAAAATATTTTCCAACCGCGTGTCGAGAATGATTTCTTTGCCTTCCCGCAATTGACGTGACCTTTCTTGAGATATTATGACCCAGGGAAGCCCCGGGATCGCGCCCCCACCGAGAGAATAATTTCCCGTAAGCGTGATAAAGCCGGCGACGTGGTTTCTTCGTAATTCAATAACCTCATGGCCGGACAATTCTCTGGCCAAGACGATCGTCCCTTTAAACTGAGAAAAGTCACTGCCGGGAATCCATAATTTAACCGGTCCAAAAGCCAAGCCGGGGAATAAAACCTTGACCGGAATAATAGACGATGAGGCGGAATGGCTGTTTATGGATTTGAATTGAACAGCCAGTTGATAGGGACTGTCCACTAAACGCAAATAGGCGGGAGACAGATTTCTTCTAAAGAAATCCTCTCTTTCGTGTACAGCATCCTGATCAAATCCCAGGACCATAACATGCCGTCCCGTTAAACCATCTAAATTTCCTTCCTCAACAAATTGGACGCTTCTTAATTCCGCATATTGCATCGGAATTTGACCTATTTTATTATTGCGGGTGATTTTCAAATGACCGCCCGCTAAATTTATGCATAGTAATTCTCTATATTGACGGTCGTATTTCAAAATAAAATGGACCCGAGAAACAACAACATGCAACTTTTCATTGTCCTTCGCAAAATCTGCTACCACAAGTTGAGTGTCCTCTGCAACACGCCAGCCTTGATTTCCAAACTCAACAATTTGATTCATGACCGGTGTATAAAGAGGAGAGCTGGCAGAAACGAAGACATTCTCATTCTCCTGAATCTCAGATGAAGCAGAAAGTTGTTGATCAATCCACTGCAAACCGTCGACAAATCTTTTTTGCTCATCAGCCCATAATTTTTCCATGAGCCGCGCAAAAACTTTTCGTCCGCCCGGAGTGCGGCGATAATAAGAATAATAATCTTCTTTCAAATGTCCCGCCCAACCGAAATCGCCTGTTTTCTGCTCATACATCTGCGCTAAATTACGAGCCACCTCATCGTCCTCATAACCCGCCATTGATAAATCACGGTCCGGTTCCAAAGAAAGTCTCATGAACTTATACTCTTCATGAGCGGCAAAAATAATTTGATGGTACTTGCGAAGCCCATAATCTGAGGCGGCAAGAATTTGTTCAGGGATTTGAATCCAAACTTTCTGCTCTTTGCCAGCCGGACGGCCCTTAAATATATAAATTTTTAGTTTTCCGCCGGCCATCCATCCCAACGCAATAAACCGATTTCGGTGATTGCGATTTCCATAATCCAAATACAGAGAAGGATATCCCGGGTGATTGTCTTGCAAAATATTTTCTGCCGGAAGCCATCCCTCTGGAAAAATTTCAGCCAATTGTTCACGCCAGTCCGTCGAGTTTATGATCTGGGCATGCTTTTCAAAAGTATTTCGCCCTTGATATTCTGCCGGCGAACAAACAAGATGGGTTTCTAATCCGCCGGAAACAGTTAAGATTTGTGCTTCTTGCCCGGTCAACTCACGGGTATCGGCCATAGACTTTAATCCAAAGGCCGCGTGGACCATAAAGAATTTAAAGAACCCTTTAAACGGTCCTCCCATGTGAGCCAAAGGCTCATCATCAAATTCCGAAACAAAGGTGCGCAAACTGTGACGAGAATTAAACGCATGGGCCATTTTCCAGGCAAGTTCAAGAATATTTCTGGCGCGATATTGATGATAAATTTCACTATAATAAAACTCAATATCAACGCCTGTCTTTTGAGCTATGTCTTGCAATATCCTCTGTTCCTCTTCATCATAAGTTTCAAAAAGAAAACGGAATCTCGCTCCTTGACTACGAGCCATCTGCTGGGCCGCGATAAAAATAACTTCCCACGGTTCCGGGTATTGCGAATATTGGCTTCGTTGCTGAGGATTTTTAAAATAATTCAATAAGTTTTTCTTAAGAAGTTGATGGCCCAGATCCACCCGGACGATATAAATGCCTACCTCCATGTATTTTTGCAAAGTCCTTATATAGTAGGCCACAACAAAGGGATGAAAGGCGTTTAAAATCACCTGATCTTTGTTGCTGGGAAAAAGATGCATGGCCATGGCTATGCGTTCACCGTTGCTGTTGCGAATAATCGCTGAGTCTTCATTCGCTAATAAAAGATCTTGATCGGATTGTCCAGATTGCTTTGGACTCAAGGGTTGCCAAATGGTCCAATCGAGATTCCCTTCATCAATGGCGTCCGGAGAAAGCCAGCATATAAAATCCGTAACCAATTTAAGACCATAATTTTCAGCGGCCTGGGTCAAATGACCAAGAGCCATCCAAAGATCATCATTGTTCATGCCCGGACGCCCCATGCCGGGATCGAGCATATTCATATCAACTATCGAGAAAATATTTCCCCGGTCATCTCTGAGGGGAACTCCCGTCCCCACATCATTGACCTTGGTCTGATAGCCATTCACCGTCACCAAAGGTTGGGCCGCAGGCAAGAAATAACGTCCTGTCGTCGGAACGGTATGAACTTTTTCTCCCAGCGGGGCCGTTTTATTAATACCGTAAATATAAATGCCCGTCGCCCCTTCGCGTTTAAAATGACGCAAAAGCCTCTCAATTTTTGCGAAGGCTTCGGTAAATGTGACAGTTTCTTTGCCATCTTTGGTTTCTTCTTGCGCGGCCAGGTCTCTGGCTGAGGCCATGACCCAGAAATCAGGCAAAGCGTAAGAAATAATGTTTGGATTATTTCCGGTTATTGTTGAGGAGGCGGAGAAATTCTCGCCCTTAACCGGGCGGCCATTCCGCTTTCCATTCCCATTCCCATTCCCATTTCCCTTTCCATTCCCATTTCCCTTTTCCTTTTTAATTTGGTCAAGCGTCTGGATAATCGTCTGGGTAAGGTCAGATTCTTTGATTTCGGGAGGAAGGTTAAGGACCATATCGATCTGGGCATATTTCTTTTTATCTCGATTATTGGGACCGACCTTGGCGCGTAGAGATTGAATGTCGACCGGGTAGGATTCTAATAGCGAACGTAAAAGAGTATTTAAAGTTCCCGGCTGATTCGGGATGTTTACCCTCATTACTAATTGATGATAATTCCTCGCAACATCTACAGCCATATCCGGAATGCGGCCGATGGCCTCGATAGACATTGCTAAAGCCTGGCCATCGCAATTTTCATCAAGAATAAATTGCGCGCCGAATCCTTTATTATTTAAGGTCTGAATCTCGATAATATTAATACCCTTTTCAAACAGAATAGACGTTATCGGTAAAAATAAACCATGATGATTATAATCTCCGGTAACAATTAAAATCCAAACCGGTATAGACGTCCTGTTGACAACTTCAGGTGAGGGCGCCATCCACACGTGTTGAATAGAAACTCTCAAGCCTGGTAAACTTAATCTTTCATTGATGGTCTTAACATTGACTAAGCCGCGCCCGATGGCTTGAGCAAAAACAACAATGTTGCGGGTATATTGCACAGGAACTTCCGGAAAAAGACTTAATATTGATTCTATGCGCAGATCACTCTTTTTATCGCCGGTCGCACTGATAATCCGCGCTTTGGCCAAAAGCAGGCTTCCTGCGGCTTCAAACATTCGGTTAAGTTCATGGGAATCAATCAAACCCTTGGCAAAAGCCATATAAAGTTCTTGCAGAAAATTCTCTTTTTCCCCAATGACTAGCATATGGGAATCACTACTCCACTCTTCCAGTACGGTTATTTCCTGTGCACTTCCGGTGAGACCGGCTTCTTGGGACAATCTTCGTTGACCCTCTTGCGCCAATGCTTTTCTCTGTTTAGAATTAAGGTCAACAATTTCAGCCATTAACCTAGCCCGGGTAGTGGTCGCCCTATGCCTGATCTCGTTCCAATTGGCCGATGATGTTCCATTGGTAAAATGCAAAACCTGGCCGGTTTTTAATGGCGTGCTTTCCCTTAATCTGGCGGTTTTTAATTGCACGACAATTTGACCGGCATTAACAAATAAAACCGCTTCCGATGAGTAACTGTATTCTTCATTTAACATGTTGGCCCGCCAATAAGCGGCGGCGTCAGCAGGAACAGGACCTACGGCGCGGCCGTCCACTTTTTTACGCTCCATGAGAAGGGGATAAACAGCAAAGCTATTATTTTGTTTACTATTCCGAACCACAACACGTACAGCAATCTTGTTACGGAGCAGATGACGCAAAGCGAGATAATCACGAGCCAAATCGCCGCTGGGCTTAAAGTTAGGGAATTTATCGAATAATTGCTCTTTGAGGGCAGGATCTTTGCGGGCGGCGAATTTCCAATAGGCAAACTCTGCGTTCGTCAAAAATCTTCCGTAATTGGTTTCATCCATCACCGTAACGTCAAAAGGATTGCCCCTGACATCCTTCATAACCATCTCCCAGCTATCATTGCCAAGCCGTTCATGGAAGTCAGCTTCCACAAAAATTAAATTCGGCGCCTCTTGAATCTTATGGTTTTTAACGTTATCTCCTTGCAAATCTGACAATAAACCAATAATAGCGTAAAGAGTTATATTGTGTTCTTCGTCGGGTACTATGATCATGATGCCGAAGAGATCGACAATTTCTTGAATTGTTAATTGGCGACGATTGAGCTTATTAAGCAAGGATGCGGCATCTTTAACCCGCAAATAAAATTTAATGCCATGCAAATCAACGCCGTGGGCCTCAAAATATTGCTTTAACTTATAAACCTGTCGGGCCAAGTAGGTATGGCGTTTTTCTTCATTCATACGGGTGACTTTTTCATTTAATCTTTCTGTGCGCTTATGTTCTTCTGGCTCAAGGAGTTTTAAACTGGCGATACGAATCGCGGCCGCAATATCCGACCTGCGTAAAACATTGGCCACGTTCCCAAAAATATGATTTGCCCTTCGCGCCCAATATTCCTGTTCCTCCCTGCTAGCTTGCCCGGCCTGTTCGAGAGTGGCTATCATTTCCGCAAAAGCAAACAAAAGAACCTGATCGTCTGCGATATTCAAAATAAAATCCTGCATCCATGTTGAAACCGCCCTTTGATGAAGAGGCGAACCGTTGGGATGAAGCCGCGGGGCATAAACAAGATGATGGACTTTATAAAATTGCCGCGTCATTTCGGATAAAGATGCACCTTGTAAAGACGCAGGCAATATGAACGATGGCGAAAGGCCCATTAACCATACCGCGGCGAAGGTTTCATCAGCCACAACCGTTCCCGCTTCTTTATACCCTTCTAACAACTCTACCGTACGCTGGGCCCAAGCCGCCTCTGCCGGGGACAGTACTTTTACCGCCACAGCCTGCGCTTCATCTACCAAAGCCGAACTGGCACTGGCAAAAGTAAATAAACCGGCTAAATTCTGGGCAAGATTTTCAAGAGGAGTAAGAGGAGAGTTCAAAGCGGTTTGGCTGTTTGTCGCAAGGAGAATCCATGTCTGGCCTTCGACTACGACCACGACGGAACGGCCCGTTGCCAAAGGACCCGCGGTGATAATTTCTTTTAACATGGCCACGGCAAAACCCTCCCGCGGCAAAGCATGATTTTGGAGCGGGCTGGATGCGGAAGAATCTCCTTGATCAGAAAGGCCTTCTTCTTTAACGTCATTTTGCGATGGCGCGGACACGCGAAGAGAAGAACTATCTTGTTGGGAAAGACCTGTATATTTAACGCCATTGTGAGGTTGGGCGGACTGAAAAACCTTTTCCATCCAAGGATGAAAATGACGGGCCTTGTCGTCGCGCTTAGCTTGCTCAAAAGCCGCAACCATTTCTGCACGATCTTGCTCATTATTCAAACGGCTGCTTAAAGCCTGGACTATTTGCTGTCCTTCTTGCTCATTACGTGATACAAATTCCGGCTTCATGGAAGGAAAGGCCGAATAAACTTTTTTCATTCGCGCGGCAAAAGAAGCAACCTTCCTTAGGGCATTAAGAAGATCAGCGGTTGATTTCTCGTGCCAATTCGGTATTAATTGACTGCGGGCTAAGAAATTTCCTAGGTT
The DNA here is from genome assembly GCA_031423615.1 of Candidatus Omnitrophota bacterium. GTDB lineage: Bacteria > Omnitrophota > Gorgyraeia > Zapsychrales > JANLHA01 > JADLGJ01. The sequence continues at coordinate 27,570 of JANPFV010000055.1, read as the reverse complement.
AAAAACGCCTTGGTAGTTAATCCCGTTATGTGGGTTGGCGGAAGAATCTCCTTGGGCAGAAAGGCCTGCATATTTAACGCCATTGTGAGGTTTGACGGACGGTTCGGCCGAATCAAAAACCCTCTTCATCCAAAGGTGGAAATAATGTTCACTCTGCGGATCGGCTTGCTTATAGGCCGCAGCCATTTCTGCACGATCTTGGTCATTATTCAAACGGCTGATTAAAATCTGGAATATCGCGCGTCCTTTTTTGTGATAATTTAATATGAATTCCGGCTTCATAGGAGGGAATGTCGGATTATAAGATTTGAATTCCGGCTTCACCGGAGGAAAATCCACATAGAATTCCACCAATGCTTCAAAAGCAGCAACATCGCGTAGCATAACAATGAGCTTCGTTGTGGATTTTCCGGGCAAATCCGTCAACGAGCTGGAGGCGCTCAGACCGCCCGGTTTACGCGGCACAGGCAAAGATTTAAAGTACAAATAATGTCCATAAAATTCCTTAACATATTGCTTGAGATCTTCTTCATACAAAGGATACTTTTTGCTTTCAATGATGTGGCGTAAAACCCGCGCGGTCGCCCCCACCGCTTGCACAAAAATTTCTTTTTTACTTAACGCCGCATTTTCCTGTAAGAATTGCTCCAAACCAAAAATAAGATCGGTCAATAAATGCGCGGGATCATTGAAAGCGTCCGAATGGATAATGATCTGTTTGTTCCCCCGGACTTGCAAATAAGAAACATGATTGAAGAGAGCCGGATACAGCCTTCCGGTTTTCTTTAATAACTCCGCCGGGTCGCCTTTGCGGATGGCGTCTAAAATATAGGAAGCGGATAAGCGAGCCTGTTCTTGCGCTGTCAAATGTCCACCCGTTTTAAGAAGATCAAAAATCTTTTCGATTTTTTCCTGTTCCAAGAGAGAGAGGCGGCTTTGCAGATCGCTGTCCCCTCTTAAAGATAGCATTGCGAATAATGTGATACCAAAAAGTCGGCGATCCATCACCGGGCTGGAGGCGCTCTCGGAGTCTTCTTTATTTCTCGTCAGCACCGCAGGAAGGTTTTCTCTTAAAGTCGGTTCCGCTGGCCTTTCTCTTTGACCGGCGGGCTCAGACCATGTCGCCAAAAGCATTAAGGCAAATACTTTCACTCTTAAAGAGAGCACTTGGAGAGATTCTCGCCGGGTCATAAGGTTATTTTGCCGAGAACGGGAAACCGACGGTGCCGCCACCGGTTGTTTTAGTTCTATGTGCCAAGCATACATTCGATATTGATCCGCCAGAGGTATCATTGCAAATTGCAAATGCTGATGGTTTTCTTGTAATGCCCGGCCATAGGTCTTAAAGACTTCTTGGAAAACCGTTTGGTCTTCTTGGGACTGATTTGGTGCTAAACGAATTAAAATAACGCCGTCCTGGGCCAAAACACGGAAAGCAAATTTCATCACCTCTGGGAAAGATTCCATTTGCGGCTCATCGATTGTCACAATGTTAAAACTTTGAGAGATGTCAATACGATCAAATTTCCTAAGGCGGGGCGTATAAATAACCCTCATCTCCCATGGCATGCTATCTAACGAAAACAGCTTTTCTCTCCCGCCAATATGCATAATCCAAACGGTTTGATTCGGAAAATTTAAGGAATTTAAGAATTGGAAATACTCTTGCGTATTCTGCACGGGACTGGAAGCACGGGCACCGGTAATTTCTCTTTCAAAGTAAGCCTGGCCGTAAGAAAAGACGTCACGAGCAACACCGTCGCTTAACTCAGTGTTCAATTCAAAATCCGGATCGATCAGATTGACAATTCTTAAGGCTTCGGCGGCGCTCATATTCTGCGCCAATGGAATATTTGACCATGTTTTAAGCAGAGCTTCTGTAAACGCCCAACCGAAATAGAGTTTGGCGATCCGGTAGCGCGGTGACAAGGCATGCAAGAAACTGGTGCCGGTGGATGGTTCAACTTCATCAAGATATTTATGCACAACCCCGTTCTTACCCAAAAGATGATTCTGCATCAATTTCGGATCGTCGGTATCGATGTCGCTTAACATATTGTGAATAATGTCGGCGAGCTTTAGCATAATCAAGAAATCACCCATCCGAATAAGCCCGGCTTTATAGCGGGTCATATTGCGCTCAATGCTTCTTTGCGCCCACTTTTCTAATTTGCTTTTCAAAGCATTAGAAATGTGGCGGCTGTCGGCCCCAGCTTTCTGAATCTTCACGAAAAACAAGTCCCGGTCTTTTGTTCTGGTCATAGCGCGAATATATTTCATGGTTAAGTCAACATCCAAATTGACGCCCAAATTCCTACTTAGAAAATGATTCTCCCCTCGAGACCTCGACGAGTGAAATTTTTCACCCATTGGGTGAAAGGCTGCTCGTCGATAAACGGTTTCTAAGTAGGAATCGGGGTTGACGCCCTTGATTCGAAGCATTAAGAATTCATTCTCAATTGCACGGTCAATCGCTTTACGTATAACCGGGGTCACATGCGCCCTAGCATGAAATTGTTTGCGCAATTCATTCATGTCGACATAATCTGCGCTGTAAGGGAGATATTTTATGATGGAATCTTCACCAAAATCATGACCCAGTGCAGCACCGTTTAGTTCAATGACTCTCACCCCAAACGAATTAAATAAGATAAACGCAACGCCAAGAGGGTGCACTTTATAGGGATAGCGCCGGTGGTTTTTACGTTCTTGACCAAGATGATGATAACTTAGACTGCGATCAAACATTTGAACGAATGTTCTTTGTTGAGTGGCCGATAGAGGTTGGAGGGTTGTCCCAGCCAACAAAACTTGACCTTTATTAATCAGGTGGGACGGGAAAGGAGGAATATCACTGCCGCTTTGCCTCAACAATTGCTGGATCTCACAATCGAATGTCCCGGCCGCAAAAACCGCGACCGGCGAGGAAGAGACCTTCGGAGTTTCAGATAAGATAGTGAGTGAAGAGGATTTTGAAAAACCAATAATCTTTCCATCCGCAGTAACTATTAATGCAATACGGTTTAACTTCGGATCCATTGCTCGCCTTATACTACGTTTTTCTAAAATTCGCATATTCGCAAAATGCTGCCTTGCCTCTTCCCCAGCACGACCCGCTTTCTCCGCTTCGTGAGCCGCCTTGGCCGCGCTTAAGATTTTTTGGGATTGCTCCAATGTCAAATCGTCAAAATCATTTGGATGGATATCCCCCAAATTACCTGCTGCATCCACCGTTCCAATACACTGCATGATCTTATAAATCCCATCCAGGCCCGGTAAATTCATAAAAACACTGTGATTAACAAAATCCAGCGTTGAGGTGACGTCTGCAGGAGAAAGCAATTCAAAAAATCGGGGATCAAGTTCAAGCGCCTCTATCATAACTGTCGGCCACGGTTTTTCTCCCTTGGAGACAACCGGATGCGTATGGATCTCGCCAATAACGGCATAAAACTTTCCATTAATTTCAATAATAAATTTAATGTAAGGCGTCAAAGCATAAAAGAATCTTCTAAATAAATAGGTATTGAGTTCCGTTTTTAAATTGGCAACATGCAGTGGAATGGCCGTAACGCCTTGGTCAATAAAGGCCTGGAAAAATGTGGTTTTTTCCACTCTGGGTTTTCCTGCGTTTAGATCAATCAATAATCGCAGATACGACTCAGGCATAAGCGCAAACAATCCAAACAAGCCAGGTCCAAATTCAGTCTTGGCCTGTTCAACAGAAAAGGAATATACGGTTTGAACGACCACGGGGAGCATTGGGCGCTCGCCCGACAGTAAAAGGGCGTCCATTTCTGGTAAATCATTAACATAATTCATTCTTATAATTCTAACGCGGAACTTTATATCATTAGGGTTCGAAAAATCAATTTCGCAAACAGGATCTTTGTAAGATACCTCAATCTCAGTGTCTCTCGTCAAATGCATCAAGGCAACCGCAAAAGGCGAATCTGCAATATGAGTAAATTGCTTTCTCTGCGAATCCTGACCGATTAAAATCAAATCTTGCTCAACATTAGCGCGGAAGGGGTGTAAATCAGGACGTGAATAGGTTTCAATAGCCCTTGTCTTTTTATATTCATTTATTTTTTCTCTGGCCCAAGTCTCATTTTCCAATTGATTCCTAAATGCTGGGCTGGTGTGTCCGTCAACCCGGCTCTTGAGGTCAGCCAAATACGCCACAGCTATCATATTATCGCCAAAATAGGTCAGGGCATACTTGACGTGTTCGGTATTGACTTGATCAAGTCGGAATTTATTAATTGAATTTTGTAAAACGGATCTGACTCTATCGATCGGATGAATCCTGATCCATTGAGGATCTTGCAAACCATCATCGATCATATATTCAACGACTTTCTCACCCTTCACATCCTCTCCTAAGAATTCATCACGTTTAAACTTATCGACGAGTAATGTGGCATCTTTCTGGTCTTTTGCTTTTCCGGCTGGTGTGCGTTCCACTCCCCTGCCGCGGGCCACTCCCAAACAATCCGCTATACGTTTTTGTAAAAGACCAAAATCCCTGCCCACTTCCTCAAACCATTTTTGAAGATCAGCTGGCGTGATAAACTCTTTTGCTTTAAGAGCTGCGACCGCATTGTCTAAACGGATCTCTAAAGAACTCTTGGGTTGGACAATTTGAGGATTATTTCCCGGCCTTATCTTTTCCTCCGCCATAAGATAAACAGTTTCAAAAAATTCTAAGGCGGCGGCAGGCAATCCCTTTCGTATTTCGTCTTCACCTAAAGGCTGGGCATGCTCCGTCCATGCTCTCATGAATTTGTCCGCAATATGAGTTTGCTCCTCATACGGTATCAAACTAAATAAAATATGGGCCACCATAAAATATTGTGCCGGAATGTTGTTCAAATTAAATTTTTTACCCAAATCACCATGCTGGGCATAAACAATGATACGAAACATTTCTCCGCTTAATCTTTCCATCATCGCCGCATTAAGACCATTGACAGAATAAGGACCAGCCAAAGCTTCGGCTGTAATTTGACCTTTCTCAATGATGTTTTCAAATTCTTTTCTGAAAGTTTCGAGATTTCGCAAGAGTTGCGGGACCTGCCCGATAATCAAAATGCGATGGGGTCGCGATTGCGTACCGGCGGCCAAAAGACTGCCTTTCTGATTCAGGGATTCTAAATATTTTTTAAAATTTTCAGGTGTATTGGACGAATCTTTAATAAGCAAGATACCGGCTTCAAATGCGGCGATTGTGGCCTCGGTGGCCCCATTTCCTTTCATCTCTTTTAATTTTGCACTCATGATTTGCTTGATAATATCCGCTTCCGAAATCCCCATACCTTTAATAATGGCCTCCGGTTTCTGATGCCCCCTTCTGGCCTCACTAAAAACCCTCTTTTTAAAAACATCTAAATCGTCCGCAGATTCAACCGCGCCAAAAGTCGGCAACTGCAGGCTATATCCTGCCGCAATAGCGCGTTCAATCAGCGGGAGGGTCAGGCGGCCTACCCCACCAAAAACAACAACCCTTTTAAGCCTGCCTTTAACATACAATTCCGGAGCAAACTCAAATGTCGTTACATCATCGCTGGCGATAACAACACCATCTTCATAAACCGTTCCACGGGCCAAAAGATCGACGAGAGTTAAACCTTGCTGGACAAAGAAGTTGATCAAATCCCGCGCCGCTAATTTTTCAATCTCAAGCAAGGTCTTAAATTCATTGTCAGCTCTAAAACCAGACGTCTGAAACAAGAGACTTAAAGCCGTGGCATAATCGGTATGGACACTCACATAGGTTTTTAATTTAGCTTGAGCGGCCGCCGGCGTTTCGGCAGGATGCAAAAGAAGATAAACGAGATAGGAAAATACCATATTCAAGACCTTCTGATGCATCTGTGGATTATCGGTCAAGTATTCTCCTTTTTCTCCCTTGAGAACATGCAATAACGAAAGAGAAACATAGATAACATTGTCTTTTACATAACTTTCCCCTTGACCATGAAACCGCAGTTCAAATTCTTTGGTTGGCACCGGCTTTTTGAAAGAGAAAATTTTCTTTTCCGCCGGGCCAATCCAGGCCACCCGATTCTGAATATCGGCGGGCGTCAAGTTCTGATTTTCAAAAGCAAAAGCCAAGGCTTCCGAAACATTGGCTTCTCTCGAAGGAGTAAGCTCGATATCAACACCGCCGGTATTCTCATCCTTTAACTTCACCTTCACGGTAACCGTCGGCTGGTTTTCATTTATGACCGGACCGGTGACCGGGAAAATCCGAGCATGACCAGCACCGCCTGCCCCTACAGCGGAAGAAGAACTGCTGGAGGGTTTATGAATATGCCCTTTGGCATTTTCAACGCGGGCATTATGCCCTGAAGCCCACATGGCGGATTCGCTAATTTGAATCGCGCTGCTGGCCTTATAATCCTGATTGTCCGACGATATCACCGCCGAAGAAGAACGTTCATCCGTCGCGTCTTCTGCCGCTCTCGCCTGGATCGCCTCTCTTCTGCGATCATCTTTAATCTTCTTTTCCAGCTTGGCCCAGCCGGGATTATAACGATAGCCATAACCCGTAATAAGAATACCAAACCAGACTAAAACTCCGGCGAGCCAATACGAAGCGCTCAAAGCGGCAAAAATCCCAGCGGCAACAACTCCCATTCCCAACGTCACACCGGCCGCAACACCCACATAACTGCTCTTTTTAGCAAAAGGTGCCAGCAAAATACCTAAAATTAAATAAGCGCTTTGGATGAAAAATCCATGAAATGCCACTTGCATAACATTACTTTCCAGGTCGGCAGGCTTCTCGCCTTTTCTAATTTGATTAATAAGAACGAAAATATCTTTAAAGTGTTTGCTGAAATGCCGTCCCCATTGCACCAATCCTCCATCCAAAGGTGTCGTTCCGGGGTGAACAAGCATAGGAACCAAATACATGGAAATAAACAGAATGACCGGCAAGAAGGACAAAATCATCGATGAATTCCACCAAATCTTTATACCTACGACAATGAGAACAAGGGAGACCAAAGCCAAATCAAGATGAGTACGAACAAAGGTTTTATACAAACTTGGTTGTATGGCACCCAAGTCATCACGTTGATCGACATATAGGCTTTGGATATCCAAACCGGGCGAACGGCCGGTTTTGTTATAAATGGCATTCCCGGCATGTCCGCGGGAAACGCCTTCCGCGTGGGCCGGAATAATACTTTGGAAAAATGGCGCCGAAGTCGTTGTCACCTTAATCCATAACCACAACCCTTTAGCTCCATAATCTTCAACCATTCTCAACAACCCGGTAAAGGTAATGGAAAGAGCAAAGACCATACCCAATCCAGCCAAGGTGATCGCCAAGGCAAAAGCGCTATAAGCACTGACCCCGCCAAATACCAACCACAGAATATAAAAGAAATTCATGGCTTTAACGAGCGGTTCTTTAAGATAGAAACCAGGTCCGCCGTAATGCGTGCTCAACTGGAGTAACCCGCGGTCAAGACCATTTCCCAGAGAAGGATTGTCCCGCATTTCATTGACGACCTCAAATTGCACTTGTTGCGGAGCGCCCATGGCAAATTTACCGAACATCCCTACAAAGGTGGTCACGGCCGCTTCGCGGGCTTTTCCGACCTTGATATATTCTCTTATATCAATGGTCCGCCCGCGATTGACCACATTAAACCCGCCCATAATATCTTCCGAAACCACATGGCTCTTGCTTACCCCGCCCTGGAAGCGCACAAAGTCACCATCCCAAACATCGGGATGGCCATAGTGATAACGGGCATTCATCATATTCAATGCACGCTGAACAACGGTTAAAAAGGTCCGGTCCGCATGAGCACCGTATCCGGCAACGCCATTCCAGTCTTCGGTCATAAGATCTTCCGGGAAACCTAAAAGAGCCAAATACGGATTCAGATTAAATTCTTCCAATAAATTAGGCATAAAGAAGGCATCTTCAATATAAACATCTTGATTCATATCTATGGTCTGGATTTTGCGGCCGCGGACAAAGGTCAACATATGGTTTTGATTTTCCGGTTTACCGAAGGAATTGGTCAAAATCATCGGAGCAAAACGTTGAATACGATAAACTTGTATCGGCGCACCGCTATGGTCCACACCCCGCATCAATACACTGGAAACTTCTCCATCCTGTGAATCGATATACGCTAATTCAAGATCAGGATAAAGGCCCATCAATTCATGCAAGGCGGTAATACGCCCGTCGGGTTCTTTTCCTTCCTCTTTATTTTTCTTAATTATGACAGAATAAGACTGATAGGAGATAAGGAGTTGGAAGGAATCACGGACTTTTTGAGCTATGGCCTGATCATCCAGATCGCGATACTGAATACGGATCCGGAATTCCAGCGCTTTTCTGTAATTCTCAGCCCCCTTGATAAATCTTCCCAATGGTTGGAATCTACTGGAAGCCCACATCTCAACTGCGGTGGTAATATCTTCATTTTCCAAAACCAAGGGCACCCCAACCGCTCCGGTCATTCCCTCTAAGGCTTTCACATCCCGGCTGACCTGGGCGCGAACTTTCAGATTAGCAATATGATCCAACTGTCTTTTAATACGGTTTATAAAGTTAATCCATTCATCGGGGTGGGTTGAAATGAAATAAGTCAAAAAGGTATGTCTTCCATTATCATATTCCTTATTCAAAGCGGGAGCCAATGGCGCCGAGGTATTCAAACGATACAAAACGCCTTCGTCATAAACCGGAGCCATGGTCGTCCAGTTGATATCATCGGTGGAATATACCGATGGCATTCTCATAAACATTTGTTGAATCAAAACGACCAGACGTTTATGGGCGCGTGGATTAACCGGCGCGCGGCTCAAGTCAGGAAGACGATCAAAATCAATTTGACCGTTCAAATCACTCTTGTTATGACTGTCATTGCCGATAAGAACAAAGCTATAACGTTCAACTTCTTCGGCGCTGAGAAGATCATTACCCTCGGAAATAAGGTGTTTTAAGTCCGCACTGGGCTCAACGCCATCACCCATATTCAGAATGATCATGTTCCAGTACTTAGCGAAGGCAATGAGGAGTTGGGCTTCACTCAAAGGTTGTTCACCCCTTAAGGCGATTTGCGGAACAATTTTATCTTTGAAAGCCTGGTAAAAGGCGCCGTAAACAATGGACCGGCCTTTGCCAAACATGACTTTATCAATGTCTTGCCATTTCTTACCCATCTTTATCCCTATGAAAATCCCTTTGGCGTAAGATAGAATTGTTTGGGCAACATACAGCAAAGAATATGTGTCGAGAAAAGCGCCCACAACAAACGGCACCCATAAGACAAAGATCATGATGGCCCCGCCCATCACCGCGCCCACCAATGTCCAGACGACAAAGACAAGACCGACAAAGATCAGCGGTGCTAAATATTGGGTCACAAGAGACTTATCTTGCAAGGAATTTCTCTGCATGCGAGGCTGGGTCCAGAAATAAATCAGGATAGCAAAAACCCATACCGGCCAAGCGGTCAAAAAGACGCCTAAGCTGGGCATCAGAATCGGACTGCCCAGAGGAATCAGAATAGAACCGCTTATCAAGGTTTTAAACATAAAGGCATTCCACACAACGTGGAGGATAAAGACCGCCAGCCAAACCAACCGGGCCGTCCAATGTCTTGCCGTGAGATTGGGAACAGCACGACCGGTGTAGGTCGGTATGGGACGGCCAAACATTCTTGTTCCATCATTATGGGCCTGCCAATGGCGTTCAAACAATTTCAGGACGATAAAGGTCCCTAAGAAAATCACCGCAAAGAGAATAGCGTTAGGAATAATGACTACCGGGGAAAGTCCCATCCAGACCAAGGCCAAGCTGGTGATCGCAAAGAAACTCAGAATCTGATAATAAGCTCTAAAAGGTTTCTGAATCACACCATTAAGACGGCTCTTCCATCCTCCGCGTCCGCCGGTAACTTCTTGATATGTTTTATACGGTCTTAAATCATACGTTTTCCCGTCGTGCTCAAAATCTTGCGGGAAATTATTGCCTTGGCCGGCGCTGAACGCAGGATCCCACATTTTTCCGCCAGCATTCCAATAATAGTGAAGATATATTGCCACATACCCCTTTGTTTTAAATAAACCTTCCACATCTCCGGTGTGCATCATATCGCCCGGCCGTATGGGATTGGATGTTCCTTTGTATTGATACTGGGATTGTTGTAGGACAGGTAAAAGATTTTTCCATGTATCTTTTTCAAACACTGCGGCCATGGCGGCACTATCGCGACCAAGATCCGCCGTCAAAATCAATTCATCATTATTGACGCGCGTGGCCCACCCATTATCAATCAATTTTTTAGCAATGACCTTCCAATTGAATCCAGCCTTGACAACATAATATTTCAAAAGGATCCCATAAACCTGTTTTTCTCCATTAACAATACGTGTATAGAGACGTGATCCCTTTGTGATCACAAAGGTCCAGCGTCTAATTTCTGTTTCCATCGCCGGACCAATAGAACTGCCGCGACCATTCAAAGCCATGTTGCGCGCGATATGAAAGAGAACAGCCCGGAAAATAGGATTGCTTTGGTTAAGGTTCCCGGAGAGAGTATTAATCTTGTAATAGATAAGAGCATCCTGGCGCGTTAATGTTCCGGCCAACTCTTGGGCCTTTTCCTTACCGCCGCCAAAAAATCGGGGAATAAAATGGGTAAGGACCCAGAAATATTCTGCGAATATCTTTTCTGTCTGCTCGCGAAGCAATAAATGGTTCATGTTATTTTCGGCGGGGCCTAAGTTGCTGTTTGCTATCCCCTCAGCATTGCTTTCGACATCGGCAGGGAATCCATTATGCTCCAAAGGCTGGATAGTATATTCTTTATCGCTGGATTGCGAAACACGCGTAGGTTGCTTTCTGAATTTATCAAACCACATCTTTAACGCCTTCATAACCAACCAAATCAAAAGCACTAAAACAACCGCTGCAGGAACGAGATAAATAATAATATTTCTCATGATGTGGACGCCTTCCTTGGCCCAGTCATCCCAAAGATCAATTCTCTTTTTAGAATCTTTTTCAGCCAGCTGTCCTCTTTCATAACGATATTGCTGTTTGTGCCAAAGACTGGTGTCTTCCATATTCCGGTAAATAGAGGACGGAAGATATTCCGTCATAAAGCGCGGTAACCGACTGCCGGTCAAAGGCTCTTTCTCATCGACGATAATGATTGCGGTGAGGATCTGTTCTTTATCTTCATTGGTAACAATGTCTCGTTTGATTTCGAGATATTTCTTGATCTTGCGCCGGGCATCGGTCGAAAGGAGCGGCCAATCTTTTAAGGATTTATGGAGCCATTCGGTGGTATAAGGATCTTCCCGCGCATCCATGACGGTCAATTCTTGCAGTTCACCATGAATGTTGGTCCCCAGATTATCTAAAGCAATATAGAAGAAAGCATGCTCCCCGAATATCCCGGCTGTTCTCCCGTCCAAACGCGAAGCCAAACTGCGCAATAAACGCGCCCCGAAGCGATGGTCTTCTACACTGCGCAGGACCACCGGATAAGTGATTTTCTGGTCCGAATTGACATGGAAGTATAGAACGCCCGTCAATTGATCTTTGGCGATCCAGTCTTGTTCGATTTGCTTTTCTTTCTTGCTATAGAGATAGGTATTTCCTTCCACCGACAAACGATTGTCACCGCGCTCAGGATAGGTAAAGAAGGAAATATATTTAGGATCACCCACCGGGAAGAAGTTTTTATCGAAATGGTTAAAACTGCTGAAATAATATTCCGGTCTTCCCTTGTTGTTTTTAAATTCCCGGCGGACATCCGAGATTTCGCTAAAGGCGATGTCCTGGCCGACAGCACGGATATTTTCGTAAGTGATCGGTAAACCGAAAGGCATTTCCCCGCGGCCGAACTTGATGTCAAAGGCAATTCCGCCGTCGCTTAAAATCTGGGCGCTATTGTTAGCGAGAGAATAGATGCTTTGCTTATTATTATCTTCTCTGTCAAACGTTGTGGTGACGGAACGATCAGCGACATTGTAAACACCCAAAGCCGCCGGTTTTTCCTCTCTCGTCAAATAAGAATTGTATTTGATCATGTCGGTCTCAAACAATCCGTAATCATTGACAACACCGGAATGTTCTTCTTCGGTCAAACTGCGGGCGTTACGGTATTCTTTGTGCATGCCGGAAACGGTAAAATTATGCTGATGATGATCAATCACCGCAGAATGGATTCTCCCGCGCTCATCAAAGAGTGAACTCAAATGGGTCTTTCTTAAATCGACGATTTTGTCTGCCGTATCCAACAAAGCCGACTCGCCCAATAAACTGCCGCCTAAAATTTGGCCGTTGTAGTCGGTCAAATCCAACATCGTAAAGGTGGCCAAGCGCGCCCGGCCCGGGAAACCCCAATAGAACAAGCGGTACGTTTCATTCACCGTAAATAATCCGGAAGGCTGAATGGTCCCATCCCAGCGCTGTTCAATGCGACTGCGGTTGTCTTGCAATTCGACCCAGCGCAAGGATTGTTTATGGTTATCCCAAACCATGCGGGTCCGGCCCGATCCATCGACGAACTCTCCGTCGTCGAATCTTTCCAGCCCGGCGCTTAAAAATAATTCTCCCTTATATTCAAAAGCGAGCGGATCATAAATATAGGTTTCGGATGAACGGGATTTACCGACCATACCGAGAAGTCCAGAGAAGGTGGCGAAAGTCACGTGTTCCGCAACAAAGCGTCCTTGACTGCTATACCCTTCAAAGGTGACCGGACTGCGTCCGGCGTTATCGGTTTCATTTTCGCGGACGCTGTGATTGTAAAGATGGGTACTGCGGCTGCGCATGCGGAAATTATCGCTCCACTGTGAAACCAAGGTGCCGTATTGTCCGGCGGCAGGAGAATATTCTCCGGCAAAAACCTGCAAAGGCAAGAAGAGCAATTGACGTTTGACAAAGGCTTCGGTGCGGGCCGCAGAAAGATTTTCACCGGCGCGCAAACCATAACCCAAACCTTCCGACTGCTCCATAATCATACCCGCAATGGGATTTTGATAGGTCCCGATGTTGACCGCCGTCGTGCTGAATTTTTCAATGCGCATGTCATCGAGAGTAATTTCCGTGACGGCATTTTCATTAGAAACGCCGACTAAGGTCCCCACCAAATCCGTCGTGTTGCGGTCCAATTTACGGGTGATAAATCCATAGCTGTCGACAGTCAAGAATCCTAGCCGGTTGTAATTGACGCGGGTGGCAACCGATAACGGCGTACCGGTTACGCCGTCGCGGGTCCAGGATAGTTCCATCTGGCGAAGATTCTTGAATGTCGTATCATTGACAAACGATCCGGCTTCATTGGCCGTTTCATCGTGCCACATCAAACCGGTCACCAGTTCCTGATCAACATGACGGCGGACATCGGTAACCAGATTATGCTGATCTTTGACTAGACGGCCGAAAACGCGGATGCCTTCAACATTGACCGGCCGGCCAAAGACATCCAAGCGGACGGTCTCTTTAACCAACGGAATACCGCGGGCATTGACAGTCAAACCATCGGTCTGGACCCATAATGGGTTGTAGGTCAAAGCCGTTGTTTCATCACCGGCCTGCGCGGCGACCTTGATATAATAAACCAATCCCGACGGGACTTCCGTATACATCGTCGTCAAGCTAAACGTATTGGGATTGAATTCTTCCGCCCCGGCCAAGCCTTGACTGCGCAAATTCTCAACGATGCGGCCTTGCGCGTCGATGTAATGGCTCGCATCAGTCAAGGTCACAACTTTTCCGTCGGCATTAAGTGTGCGGGAGCTTAAGAAAACTTCCTTGGTGTTATAGGTATTGTAGGTAATTTCGCGGCCCGTGCGAGTATCAACGCCGGATTCCAAAACCAAGCCGTTTGCGCCGTCGATGACGACGTTCTTGACGATACCGGTCGCGCTGAATGTTTGGTCAACCGCCGATTGGGCTTTGGCGCGATACGGTAAACTGACACGGCCCTGAAGGTCCAAATGCGGATTGATGGTAAAGATCACGCCATCGCGGCCCGTGGCTTGCGATCCGGTCAAGACCCGCCAAATATTATATCTATTGTCCACAGTGACCGGACCGGTACGGGTATCGAACAATGTTTTTAATGTCAGACCGGTTGTATTTTCAATGATGTCGACGGTGTTTAAACCGGTATTGGGATTGTTCTTGAAAAGTTTGGATTGTCCGTTGAAACGGTACGGCAGGCTGATGCGGCCTTCATTATCCATTTCCGTTTTGGCCGTCGTGACCACGTCGCCGCTTTCATTGTATTTGACCGTATCCGTCGTCACGCGCAGAGAATTATGCGTGCTGCGGGCCGTTTGCCATCCGGCGCTGGCGGTGTTCATCGTCTGAGATTTGACAAGACCGGTCGCGGCTTCGATTTCAATGGTACTTTCAACACCCGTTCCGACGATCCTTTGGTTGGCCACCATGCGTTGACGATTACGATATTCTTCTTTCACGCGGCCGTAAATATCTAAGAAGAGCGTTGAATCCACTTCAATGATCACATGGCGGTCTTGACGGTTTTCTTTTGTCAGGCTGGTATCTTCCACCGTAGTCGTGGCTCGGACAACCACGCGCTGCGAATTATAAACATAGTCGGTCGTTTCCTTGACCTTGCGTCCGTCATCTACGGTCTTTTCCACCGTGCTCTTTAAAACCTGACCGGTCAAACTGTATGTGATGATCTCGCGGGTTTCTCCGGTGTTGGGATTGTATTGAACGGCCTTGGCGGTCCTTTGGCTAAGATAAGGCTGGGTAAATTTCCCGTTCTCGTCGAGTTCCGGCGTCGTGATGATAACGACACGGCCCGCTTGGTCTTTTGTCACACCCTCTTTGATATTTTCAACATCATTAAATTCATATGTCGTTTCTTCGGTGCCTGCGGCGGTCGCGACCTTGACCGAAGAATCCCGGCCATTCCAGACCTGGACCTTGACCTTATATTTAAGACCGGTGCCTTTCATTTCGCGTTCGGCCAAGGTGTATTTATAAAGCCGTTTGCCTTTTTCATCCACCGGCCGGCCCTGATGGTCAAGCGTCTGAGAAACGACGACAAGGTCGCCTAAAGAGTTGGAAGTCACACGCTGTTTTTCAATATCCAAGGTTGTATAAATAATGGCGGTTTCTTCAAAATTATCGCCGCTTTCCGCACGCAAATGCTGGACTAAGTCGAGGGAAAGATTAATACTCGCAAAAATCTCCAGATTGGTGTTGGGATTGTAAATGCGGTTGACCAGCACACCGTTTTTGACGCTGGTCGGATGGCTTTCGTCGATGACGTTTCCAGCCTTTTGCATATCATTGCTCCAAGCATAACGGGTCCCATCGCTGGAAATATTGCGGGCGCGATAGAATTTATCCTGGTACTTGAGCTCCGCAACGCTGTCAGCTGAAATCCTTTGGACGTTATTAATTCCGTCATAGGTCACAATGTCGGCATGCACATCCTTGCCCGCAAAGATAAATTTGTGGCGGCCTTGACCGTCATCGAAATAAATGCGGGCCACATCGGAAATAAGCTGGCGCTGAAGGAAGGTGATACCGCCTTCCGAATTAAATCCTAAGGCGCGGGATTCGGTGACCTTTAAGCCGGTGTGAACGTCGATTGTTTCCCCGATCTGAGGAGCGCCATAAGCGGCTAAAATCGGATCGTCAAAATGATTTTCCGTGACCCGGAAGGGACGGCCATAACTGCTATAGTTATGCAAAATCTGGAAGGACTGCGAACCGACGTCAATATATTTTTCGCTGGTATAAATTTTGTTGAAAGAGTCCACAACATTGATCTGGCGGACATTGTTGACTAAGTCGGTGATTTTGACCTTCAAGCGCGGACCGTGATGTTCCAATAATTCGGATTCGGACAATTTCTCGCCACGCCAATCATAGGTGGTCCCCAAAGAAATTCTCCGCAGGGCTTCCGCAAAGGCACTCTTGTACTGGAATTTGATAATGCGGTCCAGATCAAAAACGCCGTTTTCAAGAACACCCTGACGTTCTTCCAAGGTATTAGCGGCATAAAGTCCCATGGTGCTATAACCTTCATTGGACTTTTTACCGTCCGGCGAAAAGAACGTGACGTGCTGTTGAATTTCGCGTGTTCCTTCGGAAATGCTTAAAGTATCGGTCTGGGCATATAAAATACGTTTCCCGGAGGCTTCAATAAAGGTCTTGGCCGTATCCGCCACATAGATGGGAATATGACGCGGTCCGGGAACGCGCCACGGACGATTTTCCGCGTAATTAAACTCGGTAACCATGGCATAACCGTGTTCTTTGTCTTCTTTTCTTTCACTCTTCAATGTTCCGCCCGTCGGCGTTGCGTCAAAAGTCTGCAGAGAAGAATAAAATTCTTCGCCGTTCTCATGATAGAAATGGATGGTCTGTTGCACTTCTTTCTTATACTCATCCATCTTCCCGCGTTCGGCGATACTGACAATCTGAGTCGCGTCAACAATCGCGTCCGCTTCGCGCGTGTGGCGGTCTTCCACTTCTTTTAAGCTCGCTCCCTCGGCGACATAGGTGATGGTGTATTGCGCCACACTCATGGGGTTGATGAACTTAGTCTTAAATGTAACTTCCGGTGCAATGGTAATAAGGACCTTGCCGGCGCTCTTCTGATACTGGATGACACTTTCCGGATCGACAGCCACCGGATGACCCAAGCGGGCTTCGACATCCGACCAGGTTTGGTCCAATTTGATCATCATGGCCGCGTAGGCATCGGCATCTTGGTAAATCTTTTCCGACGGAAGCGGAACATTTATAAACATGTCTTGCTTGGAATTTTGCAAGCGCCAGAAGGCTTGAATGGACCCGCCAAACCCTTCGACATCGATCATGGCCAGCGCCACACGTCCAAAAAGGAAGTTTCCGATGCGGGCCAGATCCAAACGCTGAGGATTGTTAGGATTGAAATTAAACGTCCCGCCCATCGGAATACCCAGATGATGGAATTTATTAAGTGCTAAAACCAGATCGGGACGGGTACGGATTAAGACCATGACATCGCGGACCTTGGTCAACAAGCGGACATAGATGGCCGGTTCCCGTCCGGTGAATTGCTGTGCAAAGTCTCCGTTATACCCGCTGACAATCGAGAAGATCGCCGCCGCCACATCCGTATCATTCAATCCTAAAGTAAAGCTCGGCGATAAAGAATGTAAACCATAAACATAATTGAATTCTTCAACATTCATGCCCGCGGCTTTTGTTTCCTTGAGGAAATGATTGATATAGTACGACAGAGCAAAGAGCGCATCGGCCAGACGCTGCATGGAGTCTTTTCCTAATTCTTTTAATGACTCTTTACCAAGATTAATCGTCGCGGGCAAAGATCGTCCATTCAAATCAAAGGGCTTGCCAGCGGTCCAGGCCACAAAAAGGTCTTTCTTAATTTCATTCTTCTGTAAAGCGCTGATGATTACGGCGACACCGGCCAAATCAGCGATAGCGCCGGCCGGATCAGAGCCTAATTTACTTAAAGTGACCTCATCCTTAGTGACCCCCTCCTTATAGAAAAGGCTAAAAAGAAATTCCAATTGTTCTTTTTGTTCCTCTTTATCTTTTCCAAATCGTAAATCACCGGAAAGAGGAATCGCGATACCAAAAATAATTTCAAAAGCTTTAAGAGCTTGCGGATTGACGCGCAAAAGAAGGATGAAGTTATAGACCATGACCAAGCTTTCAGCGGCTTTTTTAGGATCATCGTAGGCGACTGTATGTTCCTTCTTCGTCGTGTCCTTTGGATCGTTAAACAAGGTTGTAAACAACTCATCTAACTCGGCAGCCGTATACTTCTCGGTCTTGGCAAAGTTGATTCCCGTCAAAAGATTTAATATCTCGACCGCGCTCTTGCCGTCATCGGCCTTTTTCGCCTGCATTAAAGCATTGCGGTAATTCCACAACTTAACCAAGGTCTTGGCTGCTTCCGCCGGATCGTTGTAGGCATCGGTATGTGGATCGGTCTTCTTCTTGTCATTAGGATCGTTAAACAAGGTCTCAAACAGACCCTCCAACTCTTCGGCTGAATACTTTTCCTTGGCAAAGTTTTTTCCTGTCAAAAGATTTAATATCTCGACCGCGCTCTTGCCGTCATCGGCCTTTTTCGCCTGCATTAAAGCATTGCGGTAATTCCACAACTTAACCAAGGTCTTTGCTGCTTTGCCCGGTTCATCGTAGGCAACCGTTTGCTCTTTCTTCGTCGTGTCCTTTGGATCGTTAAACAAGGTTGTAAATAACTCGTCTAACTCGGCAGCCGTATACTTTTCGGTCTTGGCAAAGTTGATTCCCGTCAAAAGATTCAATATCTCTACCGCGCTCTTATCGTCATCGGCCTTCGGCTCTTGCATTAAAGCGTAACGGTAATTCCACAACTTAACCAAGGTCTTGGCCGCTTTGCCCGGTTCATCGTAGGCAACCGTATGCTCTTTCTTCGTCGTGTCCTTGGGATCGTTAAACAAGGTTGTAAACAACTCGTCTAACTCGGCAGCCGTATACTTTTCGGTCTTGGCAAAATTGATTCCCGTCAAAAGATTCAATATCTCTACCGCGCTCTTATCGTCATCGGCCTTCGGCTCTTGCATTAAGGCATTGCGGTAATTCAATAAAGCAACTAAAGCCTCAGCCGTTGCCGTTGCATCCTTATACGCCCCGGTTTTATTCCCGTCCTTATCGCGTAAAGTGCCAAACAAGGCTTTTCTCTGATCCGGTGTCAAATCCCCCGCAGGATTAAGCGCAATACCGGCAAAAGTATTTAAAGAATAAATGGCCCCTGCCGTTGCGCGTAAGGCGGTCAAATAACGCGCCGCATGAACAAAGGTATCTGCACTGTCCGCCGCGTTTGTATACTGCTCAGTGTCCCCGGTTACAAAAAAGAGCAGAGTACGGTAATAATCACTGATATTAGCCGCAGAAATAAGTCCGATTTGGTTCCAAATCAAACGAACAGCTTCCATGGCTTCTGGGTTTGCCACAATTTGCCGATGTAATTCCACAGGCTTAATAAGAGAAGAAACAAAACTATCGAGGCCGGTATAAACCCATCCGGTTTTCAATCCGAGATATCTTTCCACGCCGCCTAAAGTGGCGTCATTATCACCGACAATGCCAAAATATTGGATCATCAGCTCTTCATTCTGCCAGCTGAGTTTGCTGACCGGACTTAAACCATTGTAAAGAATTTTAAACGCCTCTCCTTCCGCAGATCCATACAGACGCGCATTGAGTCTCTTGACTTCATCCAAAGCAGTAATATAAGTAGCTACATCAGCTTTAAGAAGTTTCAAAACGCTGTAAGCTGTCCAGCTCACAAAATCCTGGGCGGGAACATTGTTTCTAAACGTAGCGTTCCATTCGTCAAAACTCCTGACATTAAACAGCTCGAGGAAGGAAGCTTCATGGATCAGTTGGTCCTCTAGACTTCCTGCCTTGAAAACCGGGGGTTCAGCGGCCGCGGTGGCAGACGCCGGTTTCATGGCCAAAGCGGCGAGCGCCTGGATATCATTGCCGGTAAATCCAAAATCTCTTTGTTCATAATGAGCATCGTTCTGGGCGACGGACATCGCAGGGCTGGTCGCAACCGACGCGACGGAAAGAAGTTCTCTAACGCTCTTTACCTGAGGAGCGGGTTTGTTCTTCAGCCATTGTTCATAATCATTTTGTAATTTGACATTTTTATCGTGATCAAGGCCCACGAGCGTGGCCGCTTCGTGGATCAAGATCGTACGGAAAATTTCTTCCCGGGACATTTTCAATAAAGGTGCTACATGATTGCGGATGTCTTGATCATTGGTTTTTTCGTACAAATCTTTGACCGCCGCGTAAACTTGTTCCGGAGTGCCGGTGACAAGACGACGGTTGATAATGATCGTGTCTTTATTCAACGCCGACGCGACAAACGGCTGGGTGCCCGGTTCAATAGTCAGAACGTCAATCGTGCCGATGGGTAAACCTTGCGCGGCCAAAAATTCTCTCACATTCTGGATTTCCGCGGTCTTTTCCTTGGACACGGAAAGGGTGCGACGATGATATTGCTTGAGGATGTCCCAGGTCAATAAGTAAGGTTTCTCATTTAACTGGCCGATCGGGAATTTATTGAACAGTTCTTTAATGTCCACATTTTCTTTGGCAAAAATTTCTTTCACGCGGGCCCAATAATAGAGGTAGGGTAAGGCGCTGACCAAGTCGATCTTTTTGTCCTTGGCCAATAACGATTCGAAATAAACCTTCATCTCGAGGATGTCATTGATATGGTTGACCGCATCGTTATGACGGTAAGCCAAATCCACAAACGCGGCGATCAGTTCATCCGGCTTGCTTTCGTGGGCCAAGAGAGCATTAAACCGCTGGTCCGCCAAAACATTGACCAAGGCTTGCTGGATCTTTTCAGCGACGATGTAGGGACGTTTGGTCAAATCTACCGCGAGATGGAAAAGTAAATTCTGATTGTTCTTCACTTCAACCGAAGCCGTCAAAGAAGGAAGAACGGTGTAATAGAGATAGGCGAATTTTTTAACATCAAAGTCATTGGGACGATCGGTGCGGTAAAGGCGGACAGCAAGGGCGAGGACATCCTGCATTTCCGACGGCGTCGGCGGACCGCGCGGCGCCGTATGACCCTGGCTCAAATCTTTGGCCTTTAAAAGATCCGCGGCATAAGAGAAGACCAGGCCCGTATCGACAATACCTTCCTGTTTTAATTCCGTGGTTTTCTCCATCCACATTTTCAGAAGATTCATATCGTCGGAAATAGAATCTATGCTGAAAGCCAGTTTGGGCAAAAGTGGCGTGCGGCCGCTGCCTCTGGCGCCGCGCAAATCTCCATACATGCCGATCATATGGCTTAAAATATCTTCCAGTCTGTCGACGGACATTCCCGGTTTGACCATTCCGGCAAAGAGGCGGACCAGCTTCACATGGACCGGCTTGATAGGATTAAATGACTCCTCGACCAGTGCCGAAACCTCATCTTTAAAGCGGTTTAAGATTTCTAACTGTTGTTCCATGGCATCCAGAGCGTTCTGGTCGCCTCCGGCGGCGAGATATTTTTCTCTCCAGTAAACCAATTCCCAAAAGACCAAAGGATTACCCTTGACCGGAAGTTTGTCCGGAATTGCACTTCCGTCGGACAATTTACCCAAAACATATTCGCGAAACGCCGGCAATTGCGCAATCTTACCCAAATCTTGAAGTATAGCAATGGCTTTATTTTCATTACCCAGATACGGCAATACGCTTAAGAATAAATATTCGGCATCCTCATCAATATCTTTAATTAAAGCCTTGAGATTAGGCATGGCGGTTTGGGTCTTATTCGAGGTCGCCTTGGCCAAGGCTTGGCTCCATTGATTGATCACATCCGCATATTGAGTTTGTTCAAAAAGAATGTTACCGGCCAGAGGTATCTCAAGACCATTGCTCAGGCGCTGGCCACCTTGTGTCACTTCTCGGCTGCCTAAAATATTACGTTCATATCCCAAACTTAATCCTTCTTTGGATAATTTCACGTTGGCCTCATATTGCGATGTCAGCCGTCTCATGAAGATCGATGCGCCGGTCTCGCGGGAATATTCAACACCGCGGGTCTGTTGGGTATTTCTGTCCATAAAGCGGGTTTCGGTAACCGACGCATTCATGGAATTATGATCGAAACTGAATGCGCCATGGATTTCGGTGTCTTTGCCGCGCGAAGCTTGCATGGCAAGATGAACCGCCGGTTTGCCATTGGCTATTCCGGCCGTAACCGAGAAAATTTGCGCCAAAGCGCCCTGCTTAACAACCTTGATAAACGGAGCGACCGCACCGTCTTGAAGTTTGATCCCGGCACCGACGGAATATTGCTGGCTGATTTTCTTTAAGGCTTCCGCGTTAAGGAAAATCTTTCCGCCGTCTAAAGCCAAGGCCCCGTTTAATTCCCACAAACCGCTCTTTTGGCCATAGGAAAGATTTATTTTCTCATTCTGCATGCCGACGGAAATATGCGCCGTGCCGTTGTCGCCTAAGGTAAATAAACGATCGCCGGCAAAGAAGAAGCTGGCCCCACCGTTGCCGGACAAGGATATGCCGCCGGTCATATTTAGGGAGCTTAGGGTCTTTTTCTTGTCCGCATCACGGACGGTTTTGCTGTAACTGATGTAAGGTACAACTTCATTCATACCGTCTTTCCCGAGGGAGATTTTGACCCCCGGCTTAAAGTCTAAGCCGGTGATTTGCCCGTTTTCCGTCGTTTCGGTCGGTTTTTGATATTGAATGTCGAGATACTGCGACGTGATTTCGTGACGGGACGAATTGGCTAAAATCATGCCGTAGTCAACATTCACGCGTCCCTTGAATTTTTCAAGCGGGATCCAGGTGCGGGTGTTGATACGGATTTCCTGCTGATCCGAGGCCCCGTTGGTTTTGCCTAATAAATCGATGGGACGGGAAGAACTCAATTCCACCGAATAGGACATGTTGGGAGTTTCTACACTGTAAAGTTTTTGATTAGAACGTTCCTGCGTGGGATCGTCCAAAGGCGACACACTGATGACACGGCGGCCGTCACCGTATTGCACATCCTGCATAATTGATTGTCCATTGGCATGGACATATTTCTGAATGCTTTCTATACCATTCTGGCCATTGCCATTCTTAAGAACGTGGGCGGCATCTTTAGGCTTGTTTTCGGCATTGCGGGCCAAAGCGGCGCGGGCGGTTTCCGATGTGGTCAAGGTGTTAAAGGTTGTCTGGAAGCGCTGGACTTGCTCCCGGAAATTATCTTCGCCGATACTGCTAACCGCCGAGCGGATAAACGGCAAGAGATTCAAAATGATCATAGTCAACAAATTGGTGCTAAAAGTAAATGCACTTTCCTGATTGTCTTCAGCGATGAAAGCTACATATCTTTCTTGCGCTCTGATGGTCCTAAGGACGATCTCGCTTTGTAAAGTCTGGGCCTTGAGTAAATAATATTTGAAGGCCGCTTCCAGATCTTGTTTTGCGATTCCATTGAGAAGGGCGCGGTGTTCTTTTGCAAGGTGGGTCGGATTAAAATAAGCGGTACGTAAAATTTCAAGATAAAACTGATGATAGACCAAGGCTTCTCTTTGAGCACCCATTAATTGCAGGATTTCCTGATATTCGGCATAGGCTTTGGATTTTTCCGCCGCGGTTTTCCAAACAAACTTTAAGGTCAAAAGGCGCATAGCAAAATCCAGAGTGGTCCCTTTCCCGGCCATTTTTTGCAATTCGGCTTCCAGCTCTTCGATACTACGAGCGTTCCTTTCCGCTTCCAGCCATCGCCCGTATTTCTCTTCCGCAATTTTCCGCAATGTGCCTTCGATCGCCGGGGTAGCAAGGTCAAGGACAGGTTGCCGGATGTCAGCCAAAAGTGTTGCATAATCCCCGCTCTCAATTAACCGGAGCATATTGAATCTCATAAAGAAGGCTTCATACTGTTTGGTCGTCATATAAATCTTATGGTTTTCCAAATATTCCCTGCCAGGCTCAAAATTACGGATCAAATCAACCGGCTGAGCCTCAGGTGTTGCGGCCGGTTTTTCTTTCGCCAGCTTGGATTTTAAAGCCGTAGGCAAGAGGACAAATTTGGAATAAAGATCTTCCGCCTTCTGCAAAGCCTGCACAGCCGCTTTACCTTGATCAATGTAGAACTTCCTCAACACCCGCGTGATCCTGCGCGCTTTTTCCATGGCCTCAACCAATTCAGCGGGAGGGCTTAGCTCATTCATAGAAAGATTAATAATATCCGCGGTAAACTGCTCCATGCGTTGCGTAATGTTTTCTAAAACAGCCTGTAAGTTCTGCTCTTGAGGCTGGGACTTTTCCTGTTCCGCTTTCACTCTCTGGATAATGTCAGCGTCATCGGTGGCCAAGAAAGCCTTCAACTGTAATAGTTTTGCGGTGAGGTCCTTGACATTTTTGTCGGTGACCTTGACCGAACCCTTAAAATCATCCGGTTCGCTGGCGAGAATTTGAGCAATGCTATTGTCTAATGCTTCCATTTTCTTCTTGTCCTCGTCGGAAAGTTTGGGCAATTCCATTAAATAACCGCGGGACGCCAGTTTAGCGACTAAAACGCGGGTAATGTAATCGCGGCGCATATCGGCGAGTTGGGTCATTCTTTCGTCGACAAATTCTTGTGTCGCACCATTGGCGAGCAAGGTCGTTCGCATCTGGGCTAAGACACCGGCTGTGGTCATGTCTTGCGGCCACACGCCGTATTCCATGAGCATGGCGAAAGCGGGAATCCACATTTTTTCGAAAGCTTTTTTGTCGGTTGCGGTATTGTGCAAAATACCTTCGGAAACGGCGCGGATCACTTCCGGTGTACGTAACAGAGTATGCTCGCTATTTCCGAATTCCTCAGATCGTTTTTCCGGAATTCTCGAAGCGAATTCAATGACTTTGTCCAAGGTCATTTTGCCAATTTGGTTCAAAGCTGTTTGCGCCGCTTCGGCCGTTATCTTTTTAGGTTGGGAAGAAACCGAAGTCAAATCCACACCTTCGGCATCTGAATATTTCTTGGGCTCTTTGTCGGATTTGTCATCCGACTTAGCAGCCTTGGTCTCGGTCTCGGCAGGAATATTCTCAATTTGATCCATGGAATAAGCCGACATGATCTTAAGCGCATGCTGATAAACCAGACGCATCCAAATATTGTTTTCCGTCGTGGGAATAAGGTTGCGGATTTGCTCTTTGATTTTTTCGACTTCGTTTAAAGCGGCCTTTATTTTCCGGTTATTGATTTCTTTCTTTAAGCTTTCGGAAGGATCATGCAAGATAGCTTTAAGGGTCAACAAGAAAGGCATGGAACTCTGTTTGTCCTGCACATGGGTGCCGACGGATAAGTAAATAAAGATACGGCTTAACCAGTCGACATCGTACGTCATACGCAAACCGCCCATGCCGGCCAATTTAGCTGCAAGGACCTTTATGGCCGCGGCTTCCAGACGGCCTAAAATTTCTTCTTCAAAGAATGTCTCCAGATTTTGCAAACTCATATCGAAAGTAAATCCAAAGACTTCGTATCCCATCAAACGGCCCAGATTACCTTGCTCTTGATTTAATTTTCTCTCGAGATCGGTTATATCCGCCGCGTCTTTCATGGTCTTATCGCTCTTGGCCCGCAAAGCCGCAATCTCTTCTTTCAATCGAATGACTCTCATTGCCGCTTCCATTAATGGCGTGGCGTTCTGGACAGCTTCGCTATAAGCTTTTTGGGCGGTTCCCAGAGTATCGATAAATTGTTCCCGCGTGAACTTAGTCGCCTCATTGCGATTGATAAATTCCTTGGCTGTTCCCTTAGCCTTAAGGCCGAAGAAGAAATTGCCGTGCGTATCAATGGTCACGCCGACACTGGCGGTAGCCCCGGCTTTCTTGGATTTCTTAGAATCTTCCTCGGAAACTTTCACGCCGGCGATCTTGTCAGCGGCGGCCTTAAGGTCTTCCTTTGTCCCATGAACCGTACCAAAATCCGCACGCAACGTACCGGCGCGGTAGAATTGATTTAATTCTTCAGCCAAATTTTTATAAAGATTGGTTTGCTTAAGATCATAGTCATATTCCTTGATATGCGGGAACTGGACATTGATCCAATTGTTCAATGAATAACGTTCCACTCCAAAAATCATCAAGGCCGGTTCTTCTTCGGCACCCAAATTCTTGCGGATGTTTTTAACAATCAGTTCAATGGCGGAAATATCGCGCTGGACTAAACCGACCATGACGCGTTCACTGACCGTATTTTCGCCGAGAAGATTAATAAATTGGGTATAGGTCAAAACTTCCTGCGGATTTGCGATTTGCCAGGCGCGTAATTTTTCTAAAGCGGCGATGACTAAAGGTTCCACCTTCACGGCGGCACTGTTCTTTAATTCGGCGATCATAGCGCTTAATTTGTCAAGAAGCTGGTCGCGCGCGCCGTCGACATATTGATGGTAGAAAATGGAAGCGCGTAAGGCAGATTCGATTTTTTCCGCGCTATTGTCGTTGACCGCATTGTGAGCGGCATAGAAATCGCGCAAGGCTTTGCGCAAAGCGTTTTCTTCGCCGCCACTGCGGGTCGCGGCGCGCACATCCAAAATCATGGTCATCAAAGGAACGATATAATCGCGTTGCGCCACAGCCTCTCCATGCGCTTGCACGGCTTCAGCCAATTGTTTTTCAAATTCCGTTTTCTGCAAAGTGTCTTTATGTTCTTCCAATTGCTTTTGCGACTCGATGATCTGGTTCTCGGTTTCCAGGTCTTTGATGCGGGCGGATAAAATATTACGCTCAAAACGGGCATCTTCATTTTCGATCAAGGCCAGGACCGCGTCCAAATTCGCCTTGGCTTCCGCCGGAAAATAGCTGAGCAAGGATTTGCCGTTGGTCAATTGCAAGCTGTGGGAACGGAAACGGTGGGCCGCCATGTCCATTTCCTCGTCTTGCGGCTTTTCTTGCGGGGCTTGAGGTTGCACCGGCTTGGGCGCATAAATCGCGGTTGCGGCGGAAACATCGCTTTGGCCGGTCGTCTGTGCTGCGACTTTTAACATTTCCGCATTTTCGTCTTTAACGCCCACGGCGGCACGGACCATAGGAACAAACGGCAATGCTTTACTCGGAATTTTGTCGAGTTGGGCATATTTTACCAAAACGTCGCCGGGATAAGCGGCTGTTCGGTGACCGTGTTTTCTCACATCGGTTCCGCCAAAATAAAATTTTAAGGCTTGAATAACATTTCCTTTAGCATCCCGTAAAGCATCCGCTAATATTCTGACGCCGATCGTAATATTGGTCCATGGATCAAATAAATCCATCCCTTTGGCATATGGGTGCGCAGGCATAACTTGCATCAAGCCCCGCGCTCTCTTCTCGATATCTTTGTCGGCATTATCACTTCCGCTGATTGCCGTAGATTTAAACGACGATTCCTGAGACATAATAGCCAAGACCAAGCGTACGGCGTTATAAGGCTGATCGGCGGCGATATAATTTTGCAGGTCGGAGAACTCAACAATACTATTGACCCTTTCACCCAGCGGAGTTTGCCCAAACTTGCTTTCAAATAACTTGATTCTTGCTATCTGGAATTGATATTGGGCGATCTGGCGGTCATTATCGGATTTCTTTTCGTCGTGGGAATCGCGTAAATAAGAGAGCTTTTTATCGACCTGATTTAAATACTCGACTTCAAAGTCGGGCAAACGGACCAGCGGCAAGCCGCTTAAATAAGAAATATGGCCGCGCAGTAAACCGCCCAGAGGCAATGAATCAAAAGACGTGGTCGCTAAAATCGTTTTTATTTGATGGCCGGACAGGTCGCGTGTGACTTCATTGATCTTGGTCAAAACATCCAGCATCTGAGGATTGTCTGATTTAGCTACCACCGAAGCCTTGGCATATTCTTGGCCATGATTGATCAGGTTTTCTAAGGCTTTCAAACCATCTTTAATACGAATGGACTCTTGCAATAAATTCACCAAAGCGGTAACCAAAGCCCGCTGGGCCGGATCCATCTGCTTATCTTTGGTCAATTCCGCCAGGGATGCCGCCGGGCCTTTTTCTTCCCG
>JANPFV010000054.1:0-10246 GCA_031423615.1 Candidatus Omnitrophota bacterium | reverse complement strand
GGATAAATTAATTGCTAAATTCATCTTGCCTCCCGTTTTTCACCCATTGGGTGATGTTAATCGTTTATTCGCATAAACATTTTAACGACGGGGGCATTCTTTTTGTCCTCTTTTTTTAACTTTTTATTTAGGATTTAGGGTTTTAACCTAAAATGGCTTTGACCTTGTGAATTTTTCCATCTTTAAACGGTGTAATGAGATTCCCGCGCACTTCCTGCCCGTCGACAAAAAGCTGTTTGACGCCTTTTTCTTTGCCATGCGGATTTAAAATTTCAATTTCATACACATCCCCGCGGAAAGGACGGCGGATGGAACACTTCTTCCACTTCTTTGGAATGCACGGGTCAATGCGCAATCCATGAAAATCGCGGCGCGCACCCAATATCCATTCCGTCGCCAGCATGAATTGCCAGCCCGACGAACCGGTGATCCAGGTGAAAGCTCCTTCACCATAACGATAAGGATTTTCAGGACCGACAAGATATTCGGCAAAAACATACGGCTCGGTTTTATAAATATCCATATTCTTTTGAGCATTGGGCATAATTTTTCGAACGGCTTCGTAAGCTTTGTCCCCGTATCCTGCCATGGCATATCCCACTGCCATAAACGTCGCGGCGTGACAAAAAACAGCGGCGTTTTCTTTGGTGCCTTCAGAAAACATACTGATACGGCCCAAACGTTTCACCCATGACGAATACGCCGGATAAAACAACGCCAAACCGTGGGCCCCATTCAAATATTTATCCACCGACGCAACAATTTGTTTGAGCCGTTCATCGCGCGCCACTCCGGACATAATGGCCCAGGCCTGAGTATTTAAAAATATTTTACCTTCTTTATCCTGTTTGCTGCCATAAACCAGTCCGCTGTCATCATAACCTCGGGCATACCATTCGCCGTCCCAAGCGATCGTATTCAAACGTTCGTCCATGGTCTTGGCCATTTGCAAATATTCTTGTCTTTTGGCATCCTGGCCGATAAGTTCAAAAATATCCGCCAATGTTTTCAGCGAGCGAACCAAAGCTTGCGCCAGCCAAACACTTTCGCCGCGATGTTTAATCCCGGCGGCATCAATTGCGTCGTTCCAGTCCGCGTGACCGATGCGCGGGAAACCCTTTTCCCCCACATCATTAAAACAAAACTTTAAATTCGCCTCAAGATGTTCCAAAAGCGTTCCTTCTCCATCGGTCTGGGCGCCGCCTTTGAAGTTGGGATCAGTGTCCCAACCTTTAATCCACGCGTCTTTAAGGAACGGGACGTACTCGCCGAGGATATCCTTGTCCCCCGTTTCCTTAATATAGGCGCTGACCGTTTGCGTCAACCAAACCGGATGGTCTTTGTTAGGACGAAATTTGTACGGTCCTTTCGTGTCCGACCAACCGGGGGCCGAAGTCCCATCGCGGCGGATCAAAGAGGCAATGCGCAGCATTTTTTGACGGGTCAATTGCGGATTGATGGAAACAACAGCTTCGCCGTCTTGTGCTGAATCCCGATAACCACGACCGCCCGAACCTTCATGGTAATAACTTGGCGACCGCGACCAAAAATTACAAATATAGACTTGATACTTAACCCATACATTATAAAGAACGTTAAAATCTTTATCCGGCGTATGGACTTCGATATTACCGGTGATGCGATCAAGCCAAATTTTTTTGGTCTGGGCCAATTCTTGCTTGGCTTTTTTAAGATCGCGGAATTTGGTCAACATACGACCCGCTTCTGGAACACCGCTCGTTTGACCGAGAACAACGGTGAATTCTTTCGTCTGTCCCGGTTTTAACGTAACACTGTGTTTAAAAGAAGCTATGGCATCCTCACCGGAACAGACCGGAAAATTTTCAAATTTTCCGTCGATAACCGCGGTGGGTTTTTCTTCGGTATTGCAGCGGCCCACAAAAGCATCTTTTTGGGTGCAACACCCTTTGACAGGTAAGGACGAACCAAAAAAAACCAGCGTATCAAAAGGCTGAATGTTCATCCCTTCCCACGCAGCAGTCTTCTTGGCGAAAACGGCATTGTGCGGTTTATCAAACCAGGCCCGAGTGTAAAGATGCATGATATTGCGGTAACGGAGCTCTTCGTGATAATCGCCGATCAAAAGCTCGACGTAAGGATAAAGTTCCACAGTTTTTGTTTTTTTAGTATTATTGGTGACCGAAGCAATCCAAACTTCACATTCATCCTGCTCAGGAACGAAATACGTCACCGATGAAGAGATGCCATTGTTGCTGGATTCAATTGTCGTATAACCCAGACCATGGCGGGAACGAAATGATGTGGGTTTAACGCGAATGGGTTGATAGGTTAATGACCAAGCTTTTTTGCCCTCGCGCGCATAAATATATTTTCCCGGACGGTCAAAATGCCAATTCTCCGGAGACCAGCGGGTCACGCGGTTGGTGCGGCAATCTTTATAAAAACTGTAACCGCCAGCGCAATGAGAAATGATAGAACAATATTTATCATTCGTTAAATAATTGATCCATGGACGGGGTGTGACGGGATTGGTAACGATATACTCCAGCCCGTCGGGAGAAAAGTGGCCGTATTCCATTGAGTAAAACCTTTCATTAAGAAAATTTTTATATTGAGAAGTCAAGATACTACCATAGCAAAAAAATGTGGTCAAGATTTTTTGAGGTGTTTTGGCGAAAGCAATATTTAGGAGGAGACGTACCGGAAAATGCGCTGCATTTCCATGAAATTGATTTCGTGCAATTCAACTCCGGCATCCCAAAGGGTAGGGGATTTTGTATGCATCCAAACCACACGGCCGTTGAGGGTGACAGGTTCGGTCCCGTCCGGCACTTTTACTTCAAGAGAAACACTGTCATTCAGAAAAATACGCTCACGCGTCGAAATACGTACTCCCCGCGCCGAGGCATCTCTTAAGAAAACATCCGAGCCATATTCTGAACGAGTATGGCGGAACTTGACAGGAAACCGGGCAGAAAAACGCTCAAAAAGCCGATTTTCAATCTTGCGCGATAATCGATCAGTCGCAGGTCTCTGCTCTGGCGAGGGCAAAATACTATCCATATTTTATACCGTTAAATCGTTATAACACGGTTGAGCTTTTGCCGAGCACGTGATGAAAAAGCCTTTTGAAATTTCAGGCCTACGCGGTAGCGATCCTTATCTTCCAACTTACGGATCCACACAACTTTACCGAGCATGAGAATAGGATCCGCATCGGGAGATGTTGCGATTTCGACCGCGATTTTTTCATCCAATGGAATCGCACGATTTGATATCAAGCCCATTCCGCCCTTACTGATGTCGACGGTTTGAGTTTCAGCAAAAGTCGTTCCTCTTTTCCCTTCCACCGGGACCAGACAGATCTTTCGTTGACTCTCTCGCTTGTTTTTTGTGCGCTTCATCGACTAGTTCCCTCTTAGACTATAAGAAAAAGCAATGTTATTTTTACCATTGGTTTTATTGTATCTTGACTCAGATATTATTCAATGATTTTTATCAACAAATTTTCCTGAGCCACAAAGTTCCGGATCAGCAGTCATCAACCCTAACGATAGATCAAAACTTGCCCACAGCGTTAATTAAGAATAATGCGCCTTGACCATTGACTGCCACTTCCTACATGTTATAATTTCATCACTTATGGCAAATGTCAAAAATAAAGAAAACCCTACGCTGGAAGATAAATATAAAGAAAAAGGCGCTCAGCAGATGACCTATGCTGAGTATGAAGCGCTGCGAAATAAAAACAGCAAAGCTCCCAAATTTAAAATCCCGCTTTTTTTAAAATTCATTTTAGGAACACCCTTCATCATTATCTTTTGCTGCGGAATTGTTTTCCTTCCTTACTTGCTTTATCTGATTCTCACTTCACCGTCAGCGCCGCCTCCTTCAGACGAACCCAAAATTGCCGATGCTGCTGCTCGATAAAATTATTATTGGCGTCCTTTGTTTTTTCTTCCTCACCGGATGGATACGGGGCTTCTTGAAAGCTTTTATCGGCCCGCTGTCTTTTCTCATCTGCTTTCTTAGTGCCGCCATCTTTTATGATATAAACCGCAACATTCTCATGGCCGTATTCATTGCAACAGGCGGGACCTTAATCTTGACCGTCACGCTCAATATCCTTTTAGCCTTAGGAATGGCGACGGTAAATAAAGAGTATCGCGGGAAAGTCTTTCCCCTAAGCCGTATTCTCGGAAGCGTTGTTAACGTCGTCTGGCAGGGGAATATTGTTTTTTTGACCATTCTCCTGCTTTCAACTCTTCCCATTGATGATAAACGAATGGATGCTTTACGCACTCAAGTGCCGGAATCAAAAATGATGAATTTCTATAAGGAAACCATCATCAATCGCGATGTCCGTTTTCAGGCGGTTGTTAAGTCCTTGGGAACCCTGCGCGATCCGGACGAAGTAGCCCAAATTGCCCACACTCCAGAATTTGAAGCCTTTAGGAAGCAACCCAAACTGCAAAAATTTATCAACGACCCCGATGTTATCCAAGCGATGGAATCCAAAAATGGTTTAAAACTCATCGGTAATCCTTCTTTGCGTGAACTCCTTACCGATGATAGTGCGATGATGAGTTTTACCAGTCTGGCGCAAATGGTGTACCAGAAAAACTTCAAAGACCTTGCCGAAACGTCCGAGAAAAAGCCGGCCTCGTAATTTATTTTCCTATACAGAAACTTGAAAAAATATCCCGCAACAAATCTTCATCAGCATCGCGGCCAGTGACGCGGTCTAAGGCGCGGAGAGCTTCCTTGAGATTTTCTGAAATGAACTCCAGGGAAAGATTTTCTTGTAAGAATTCTTCTGCTTCATGGATAAAGCGTGCACTCTCTTTCAACGCTTCGATATGACGGGTATTGGTCAAAAGGATATGGGTGGTATCTATCGTCCCTCCTTGCAGGATGTTGGATTCAATCGCGGCCTCGAGTTCCGGCATGCCACTTTTCGTCGTCGCCGAAACCCAAATCCTTTGGCGTCCCGGCAAAAGAGCGTCGATTTCCTCTTTAGAAAGGACCGCGGGCAAATCGCTTTTATTAATGACGGCCACGATATTTTTTCCATCGAGAAATTTAACGATTCGCAAATCTTCCTCCGTAAGTTTTTCTGACGCCGCAAACGTTAAGAGGACAAGGTCGGCGCTTTGCATATGCAGATGGCTGCGCTGAATGGCTTCTTTCTCAATGGTATCCCGCGGTTCCAGAATGCCGGCCGTATCGACCAGCTGTAAAGGAATACCCCGGATTTGCACCGCTTCCTCGATCGTGTCGCGCGTGGTTCCCGCCACATTGCTGACAATGGCGCGCGGCTGTTTCAAAAGCAGATTGAGCAAGGATGATTTCCCAACGTTGGGGCGGCCGCACAGGACAACTTTTGCGCCTTCGCGCAAAAGCCGGCCCTGCTCGCTGGCCCGCAGCAAGATCTGAATTTTTGTTTTGGCCTGACCCAAATGCACCGCAATCTGTGCACGCCCTCGATCTTCAATTCCGTCTTCCGGAAAATTTACCAAGGCTTCAAGACGCACATAGGCTTCCAGTAATTCTGAACGTATTTTCTCCAATTCCAACGTCAGTTCCCCTTTAAGCTGCTGGGCGCTGACGCGCAAGGAACTTTGGGTTTTCGCCTGAATAATATCCAGCACCGCTTCCGCCTGCACCAAGTCCAGCCGACCGTTTAAAAAAGCGCGTTTGGTAAACTCACCCGGTTGGGCCAACCGCGCCCCGCAATCTAGAGTCAACGCCAAAACCGCCTTAACGGCCATTAAACCGCCATGGCCACTGATCTCGACGACATTCTCACACGTGTAACTTTTTGGCGCGAGCATAGTCGTGACTAAAACTTCATCGATAATTTCCTCACGGTCAACGATATGGCCATAATAAACGCGATGACTTTTCAAATTTGAATTTTTTGGGGCGTGCTGGGGACGAAAAATTTTTTGCAAAATTTTAAAAGCGTCCGGTCCGCTCAGACGCACAATGCCGATCCCGCCCGGTCCAATAGCGGTCGCGATCGCGGCGATGGTGTCATCAAACTGAGGAATATTTTTACTCATAAAGACTTAACAAAATATTTACGCGCTTCAGCCGCAACAAAAAGCGAACCCGCGGCTAAAATCAAACCCTTTTGGCCAGCAATTTTTAACGCAAAATGGCAGGCGGTTGAAACTGTATCGGCCGAAAAAATATTTCTTTTCGGAAAAAATGTTTTTACATTCTTAGCATTCCAAATCACCGCACGCGGATGCGCGGCGCTGGCCAAAATGATTTCAGAAGCCAGCGGCGATAAATATCGCAACATGCTCGCAATATCCTTATCATGGGAACTGCCAAAAATCAAGACAGCTTTTTGACCGGGAAAAATCTGTCCCATTGTTTCCGCCAGTCGCCGGCAGGAATCCGGATTGTGAGCTCCGTCGAGAACAATATCCGGCTTTCGACCCACAATTTCAAAGCGAAGCGGCCAAAACGTTTGAGTCAGTCCTTTATGGACGGCCGCTTTTCCGATACCGAATCCCAAAACACGCAAAGCTTTAATAATTTCCAGCGCGACACCGGCGTTGACATTTTGATGCGGGCCTAAAAGTGACACCTTAAAAATTTTCTTTCCAACGATGAGGGGAGAAATACCACACTTCCGGCAGCGGGCCTTGATGACTTTTAAAACTTCCGGCCTTTGCCCAGAGGATACAACCATGCAACCTTTTTTAATAATTCCGGCTTTTTCAGCGGCAATTCTGCTTAATGTTTTGCCCAACTGCTGCGTATGCTCCAAGCTGATCGGAGTGAGGACAGCAATAAGAGACGTGCAAACATTGGTCGCATCCAGCCTTCCGCCCAAACCGGTTTCTAAAACCGCAAAATCAACTTTCTTTTCTTTGAAATAACAGAAAGCCGCGATGGTCAAAACTTCAAAATATGTGAGATCACCGAATTGCGGATGATGCCGTCCAGCTTCCAATTGGGGACGGATTTTCTCGATCAATCGCGAAAAAATTCTTTCCGGAATGCAATCACCGAAAATATCTCTTTTATGCGCCGTCTTTGCGCGAGATCCCAGAATACGAAAACGCTCCCGGACATCATAAAGATGTGGCGAAGTGTATAATCCGACTTTATATCCCGCTTCACATAAAATCTGAGCGGTTAAGGCTGCCGTCGAACCTTTACCTTTGCTGCCCGCGATATGAATCACCCGCAAATGATTTTGCGGTGAGCCCAGGCGGGAAAGAACAAGCCGCACTCTCTTTAGATGCAGATTGCGGCCCAAAAACTTACTGAAATCTTTTTCGTGATTTAAGAAAGTGTCGAGGTAGCGGGTGGTCATTGACCTAATGCTTAAAATGCCGTACGCCAGTCAAGACCATGGCGATCTTGGCCCGGTCAGCGGCTTTGATCACATCCTCGTCGGCAATCGAACCGCCGGTTTGGATAATGACCTTGATTCCTGCTTTCGCGGCGATGATAACATTATCCGTTTTGGGAATGAAGGCCTCGGAAGCGAGAAAACTACCCTTGGCATTTTTGCCGGCTTTTTTAATTGCGGTCAACGTACTCTCGACGCGGCTCGTCTGGCCGCAACCAATCCCCACCGTTTTAGTCCCTTTAACAAGAACCATGGCATTGGAACGGACATGCTTGATGACTTTCCAAGCAAAAAACAGCGAGGCCATTTGCGCCTTAGTCGGTTTGACCTTGGTCACAAATTTGAGCTCACTGGCTTCTAAAATTTTTATATCTTTCTCCTGAAGCAACGCGCCACCGCTGACTTGTTTAAAATCCCAGCGTTCATTCAGGACCTGAGTCAAATCAAGTTCCACGATTCTCAAATTCTTTTTTTCACTGAGCAATTTAAGGGCGGGGGCATCATATCCCGGCGCAATCACACATTCCATAAAGCCGCTCTTGTTGACCAACTGCGCTGTTTTTAAATCCACGTTTTTATTAAAAGCAATGATGCCGCCGAATGCGGACAACGGATCACAAGCCCAGGCTTGTTTATAAGCCGCGGCCAAGGTTTTGTCCACCGCCACACCGGTCGGATTATTGTGCTTGATCACGACCGCAGCGGGCTCGGTAAATTCGCGGACAATCTCGACTGCGGCACTGATGTCCAAAATATTGTTAAAAGACAACTCTTTGCCATTGAGCTGTTTTAAGGCCGGTAAACCGTTTTGCCCGTCGGATGAAAAATAAAAAGCGGCCCGCTGGTGCGGATTTTCGCCGTAACGCAAGTCCTGCAATTTGGAAAAACGTAAGATAATGTCGCGGGGAAAGGAGGGAAATTCCCCGCCTTTGAGACGATTATTCAAAAATTCAAAAATAACACTGTCATAATGCGATGTGTATTGAAAAACTTCGATGGCAAGATTCATTAAAAACGCGTCGGACAAAAGCCCGCTATTAGTGTCTAGCTCTTTTAAAATTTCCGGATAACGTTTGGGGTTAGAAACGACCGCAACACTTTTAAAATTCTTTGCCGCTGAACGCAGCATCGTCGGACCGCCGATGTCGATATTTTCCAGGGCTTCGGCCAGCGAAACGCTTTTCTTCTGGATGGCGCGTTCAAAAGGATACAAATTGACCACCACTAAATCGATCAAGCCGATTTTATATTTTTGCAACTGTTCCATGTGGGCCGGATTATCCCGCAGGGCCAATAAAGCGCCATGGACCGCCGGATGAAGAGTCTTCAAACGGCCGTCGAGGATTTCCGGAAATCCCGTCACCTGGTCAATCTCAATGACAGGAATTTCCGCCGCCTGTAAAAGACGGGCCGTTCCCCCGGTGGAAATGATTTGAATGCCCAACTGATGCAGTCCGCGGGCAAAATCCAAAATTCCGGCTTTATCAGAAACACTAATTAATGCGCGTTTGACTTTGATCATAAAAACACCATTGATTATGGAGTGACAAGTCTGATGACCGCCGCAACAAACGCTGGAAGATCCTCAGGTTTGCGGGACGTGACAAGATTTTTATCAATCACGACTTCCTGATCCAAATAAATGCCGCCGGCCGCGACGAGATCGTCTTTGATGGCGAAAAAAGACGTGACATTCTTTCCTTTGAGAAGACCCGCAGAAACTAGCAACCAGCCGCCATGACAAATCGAGGCAACGACTTTTCCGTCGCCATGTAATTGCTTGACAAAATTCACCATGCCGGGAGACCGTCTTAAAAAATCCGGGGCCCATCCCCCGGGAATAATGACACCGTCAAAATCTTTCGCCTGGACCTGGTCGATGGCGATATCGGCCCTGACGGGATACCCTTCTTTACTTTGGTAAGTGTCCTTTTTTCCAGTCCCAATCGTTGTCACACGAATACCCGCCTCTGCAAGACGCAAAAGGGGATACCAGACCTCGAGGACCTGATAGTGGTCTTCGACCAAAATCGCGATGTGCCGGCCGTTTTTTGCCATATGAAGAATAAGATTAGAAACTCTTTTTATGTCTTTTGCGCTCTGAAGGCTTTGAATAATAACGACGCTCTTTTATCTCGACGAGAAAACCTTCTTTTTGACAAGCTTTCTTAAAGATACGCATGGCTTTCTCAAAACCGTTTTTGTCCGTGATTTTTACTTCCACCATATTGAAATTCACCCGCCTTCTCTTAAATATATTTATTATTTCGATTTTTAAAAACAGGGCTATTATAGTATAGTTCGTCCAATTGTAAAGAATAACTATATGGCCCAAATTCCTACTTAGAAAATGATTCTCCCCTCGAGACCTCGACGAGCAGCCTTTCACCCATTGGGTGAAAGGCTGCTCGTCGATAAACGGTTTCTAAGTAGGAATCGGGGATATGGCCGAGGCCCCTTCTTCGCCCGTACGAATACGGTAAAGTTTTTCCAAATTAAAGACCGCAATCTTACCATCGCCTGTCGAACCCGTTTTGGAATTCTGACGGATCATTTCCACAATTTTGTCCACCTGAAACTCATCCGCATAAATCTCGATTTTAATTTTATCACGCAATCCATTGCGGTGCCGGC
The DNA here is from genome assembly GCA_031423615.1 of Candidatus Omnitrophota bacterium. Lineage (GTDB taxonomy): Bacteria > Omnitrophota > Gorgyraeia > Zapsychrales > JANLHA01 > JADLGJ01. The sequence continues at coordinate 255 of JANPFV010000054.1, read as the reverse complement.
CAAAGCCCTTGGCTTCCGTTATAGTCAAACCGCCGATGCCTGATTTCTCGAGAATCTTACAAACATCCGAAAATTTATCTTTACGGACAATAGCTTCAATTTTCTTCATAATACCTCCTATGTTAAAAATCAATTGATTCTACTCAACTGATATTTATTAAGCGCATTGTGGCGCTAATTTAAAATTATTAAAATCTTCAAATACCCATTTATGCTTAAGCGTGTTATAAATAATCCCCAGTAACTTTCGTGCCG